>NZ_JBYCKN010000010.1:0-6455 GCF_057473405.1 Sulfobacillus sp. TH-112 | reverse complement strand
GAGACGGTTCGTGACACTGCATCTTCCTCTGAGGTTTCCTACAATGGCAGCAAAGAGGATAGCAAAAAGAATCGCAGAAAGAATCGCAAAAAAACTCGAAAGAGGATTTTCATCCTAAGTACTGGGACCCTCTGTCGGGTGACGAGATCACGACAAATATCTCCGAGGAGGCAGCAGATGTCACGGCAACAGGAGTCGCGACTGCATTTCACAGCAAAGGAAAGAGCCACATTGGAGTTGGTTGTGCAAGGGGTTCCGGTGGCGCGCATGGCACTTATCCTTCAGCAATCTCCTAAGATTATCGAACGCAACATTCATCATGTGCTGCAGAAGTTGGAACGGTGGTCCTGGGATGCCGCTCCCGGGCCAAAGTTTCATTCCGCGCGGGAAGCTCAATGGGGCCTCGTCAATCCGCGGGAGGCGGAACGTCGGATCGCCCGTATCATCCATGAGCAAGGGGATGACTGGACCTGCCTAGTGCTGTTGGCTATGCCGTTATCGGCTGACATGATGGCGGAGTCATCATGGGAGGTATTGACACAGCACATTCATCGCCATGTGCGCGCGAGCGACATTGTCACTAAGTGGAGTATGACTGAGTGGGTGATCTTCTTCCCTGCAGTAATCCCTCATCATGCCGAAAAGCTGCTTCATAGTTTGATCCATTGCGAAGGTCTCCCTGGACCGGTGCTCTCGGCGGTTAGAGAGGCGCATCCCGAGGACTCATTTCGTGATGTGGCGATGCAGTGTCATTACGATTTGTTGAACCGCTATGTGAACCAAGACGTTGCATCGCGCATTACTCCTACCACTTCTTAGAGGTCCTGCGCCCGGTGTCGATGCGACTTAACGAAAGACCGCATCGGCCAATCGCTCCAGTGCCTGACGATGATTGCGAAAATATGTGGCGCGAGACACGTGCAGGAGCTCGGCCAGCTCTTCGTGCGTCCCACGATGGTCAAGATAGTACAATATCAGAGGCGTTTTGCCGTCCACTCGCTCTCCCAATGGGGCAGAATTCAATGCATCGACAAACCAAGTGTGAAATGTGCTGTAGGATCCGACGCTGGTCCAGTAGGCCTCGGCGTCGGGATGGAGCTCTACTTTGCCGGCACTGATATTCTGCAAAATGGCTTGGGTAGTGCCGACCGGGTCGTTGGGTCGCACGGGGACGGGTGGAGCGACGATTGCTTCTAACCATTGACGATAGGACTGGTGGTCAAAGGATAACTGCCAGGTATTATCGTTTTCCGGGATAAAGTGCAAAAGTTGGAGCAGGGAGACCAAGTCAGGATGGGCATCCACGCCAGTCCATCGGATGATGCGGTAGCGATGGAAATGTCGCCCCAGGAATGACACTAATCTCACCCACTTCAGAGGATCCTTCGACAGGACCTGGGGATGGATCTCTAAGGTGTCCTCCTCTAAGAGAGTGTGCGCACCGATAATGGGACCCAAATCTCCTATAAGGGTTAGCTCCGTGGCGGGAGTGGTTGGCAGAGGAGGGATGTAAGGGGTGGTGAGCGTCACACTGTCACAACGAAACGGGTGCTCGCCCAGGCGAGGCCGAATAAACCAACTGAGGAGGTCCCACGCTTGATCCGGGGCGATGCGTTGCGAGGTCAGAAGGGATAAATAGTAGGCCGTGGTGCGCTGTACCGATCGCTCCCACATCCAAGGGCGCGTGTCTTGTACCACGTGGGCGACTTGTTCCCTCAATACCGGGAATAATCCGTAGTACCCACCGCGATAGCTTTCTAAAATGGGTAACGCGATAAACTTGTCCCATGCTTGATTGACTATGGATCGCCCCACCACCCGAGTCATCCATTCGCGATTCATCATAGGCGCCAATGCTGCGGCCGCGATGAGCGTATCTAGCGGGTCAGACGGTTGTCCCGCACGCCAACTTAGTCGCATCGATCCCGGGTGACAGAGTTGCTCAATCAGAAAACTATTTAAGTCCACGGCATTGGCCATAAATGCTGTGTGTGATTCTGGAATTTGGGCCGCGGCCAGATGGGTGAGTCCGTCAGCGGCGGCAGACAAGAGTTGCGGGCGCCCATGCGTGGCTCCCATAATGTGGGTCACGACATCGGGACTTTTCACGCCCCGGGCGGTTAAATACTGCTCCGCAATCGGAGAATTCCAGTCGTTGAGCGGTACTTCGTTGAGATGCATGCGAAAATAATCCTGCTTTGGCCAGAGTTGAAATGGTGACAAGCGACCGGTGAGAGTCAGTCGTCCTCCGCAAGCGAGTAGTGACTGGGCGATGTCAGCGATATCGCTGGGGGAGATTGCTAAGGCATCGATATCATCTACAATCCAGTGAAAAGGACGAATACGACATCGACTAAGGAGATTTTCGCGGACGTTATCTCCGGCGAAGAGCTCTTCAGAAGAAAAATTGAGATCGTGGTAAAGACGCTGCAGCCAGGCGGTCATCGGCAAGGCTAAGTCGCGGCCCGGAGACCAAACCAGAGGTATTTCTGTGTGTTCTTTCAACCACTGGGCGTAATGCTGAATAAGATAGGTTTTCCCGACTCCGGGTGCTCCCCAAACATAGGTGACACAAGAGCTTTTCTGAGCGACCCCATTGAGTAGGGAGCGCCATTCGTCGTCACGACCCAGAATAGATGTCGGGGGATTGAAGAGGGGACGAGTGATCGAAAGCATGTCGGATTGTATCAAATTTCTGCACCTCCATGAACGTTTACATTGCATTTTTGGGAATTATGGAAGAAGATGTGCGACAACGGTATCCCCCCGCGAGGGCGATTCTCGCCTCTTTGCTGGTGTGATAAGGGATGATGCGCTGGTAAATGACCAAACGGATGAGGGTTTTGGCGGTGCTCTCGGGGTCTAGACAGCGCATAGGGATTCCTGCACGTCAACGCGTCGCTATTCGACGACCGGAATATCGGCCTGCCGCACTACCAATTGGGGATGTTTTGCAACGGCATACGGTTCAGGGCTGGATCGAGCGATAAGACGATATCCACTATAGGTTACAAGGGAAGCCAGCAGAATCCCGAGAGTTTTGCCGATGACGGCCAAGTGCGGGCCTCCGAGTGACGTGACCACGCCCGTGGTGACGACTTGAATCGAGACGCCGAATCCGGTGACAAGATAAAATCCCGCCCGCGGCAGGCGGCGATGAAACGTAAAGCGGGAGTGCATGGTGTAGCCGACGAGGCTGGCGACTATCCAGGCGAGAAGTGATTCAAAGCCCGCTTGGTATCCATTATGTCCCGGGGACCACAGACGTACGAGGCTCCAGTAGGCGGCCAAATCCACAAGGCTATTGGTGATCCCGACTAGGCCAAATCGTGCCACTTCACCGATTTTCGGCCCGGGACGACGGTTCCGCAATGTACGTCTTCGCGATCGCGCTAAAGTGAACAAGGCTGGCCCACAGGCCATCATGGTGAAAAGACTCGCTCGGCGCCGTCGGACGCTTTTTTGCATTACCGGCACCTCGACAATTTCAAAGCGTTGTTCGGCGGCGTGCAATAGGGCTTCGATATCATAGAGCCAGCCGGTTTGACGACATTGAGCTAAGGTCGTGCGCGCAAACTGGCCGGGAAACATTTTGACTCCGGCTTGGGTATCTCGCACGGGCAATTGCAACACGGCGGAAGCAACTTTGTGAGCCAGGTGCGATGACAGGCGTTCCATTCGCGGTCGGTCATCACTAACGCGAGAGGCGATGGCACAGGTGTGAGAAGTCGTTAACACCATGTCCGCCATAATGGGGAGCGCTTGCACCGGATATTCCATATCGGCGTCAATAAATCCGACGGCATCGCCTCGGCTCTGTAAAAACCCTTCACGGATAGCATACCCTTTGCCGTGATTGGTTTCGAAGCAAATCAGGTGTACAATAGCAGGCCATCGTTGTTGGAGAGCGTCGAGAGTGCGTCGCGTGTCGTCTGTGGATCCGTCATCGACGGCCACGACTTCCACGCGATAGTGAGTAGGCTCTAATATGCTGATGACGGCTTCGATGGTGCGCTCGATTCGGGCTGCTTCATTGTGACAAGGTATAATCACAGAAATTAATGGCTGATGCGTAGATGCGCCGATTGGATTGTTCATAAATGTCGCCATAAAATAGTTTCGACCCCTTTGACCGAACTGACTTAAGGGGATCGTAGAGAATCCTGATCGCGGGGACAGTACCAAGTCGGGTCGCAGAGAATGTCTCGCGAGGGTCTGGGATTTCTTCGGTTCAACTGCGTGGTATGGGTCTCGTCCGGGTACCATCGCCGGCGCCATTCGTCTCACAGATACGGTGGGTTGCAGCGGAGTCGTCGCGGTTCATGGGGACTGGGTGTGGTAGGAACGTCGAGCGGGAGGACATAACGGATGGAGGGGTCACGTGAGAGGTGGAAAGACTAAAGCCTTAGGAGAGCGATGATAATCATCACTCCTCTAAGGCATCAACATTCGGGATCGTCTATTTATGCATTCTGATTGATTTAGGGGGCTGTGGACAGTACGGCATAGAGTCGGTAGTCGGGACCCGCCGGAAATTGTTTGATGAGTTTGACCCATGACACATGCCCCGCCCACATCCCCGGGAACGCTCGGTTGACGGCATCAAGTTTTGCCACCCCAGTCGGTTTAGGTACCAAAATCGCGTCCACTCGCCCTCGAGGATTATGCAAAATGGAGGCGAAATCGTAATCTGAGGTAATGACGAACTGATTTAAGTGATGTGACCGAACGACGATGGGCCAGTCTTTAAAAGTGTCTGCAAGAATCGAGAGATGGGGATGGGCATCGACGTAGGCGATCACCGGTTCATCGACGGTGAAGGGGTCAGAGGAAAGTTTCATGGACTGTTGATGCCAGGCCATGTCGATGGCACTGCCATCGGATTGCCCTAACACGGGATGCTGTAATGCGATGATGGTACCGACGCTTCCTGAGAGAAAGAGGAGAGACAGAGAGAGGCTGACGAGGCTGCGTTTAATTCGTGAGTGCCGAGAAAAGCTCTTATAGATAATTTTGTGGGCGGAAAAGGCTAAAAGTAGGACGCCATTGGGAATGTATTCGAGAAAATAACGGTCCCATTCTCCCAGATGACCTTCATACGCGAGAACCAATTCCAAGAGTTCTGCTCCGATGGTTCCTGCGATGAGCACTAACGCACGGGGATCGCGGCGTTTTCCAAACGAATACCAGAGCGCGATTGCAAATCCTAGGTATAGGGGCCAATATAACAGGCCAAAGCGGACCACGTAGAGCAGTGCGCCTAAGACGTGGTGATCGGCCTGTACCATGGCGTGAGTCATGTACGCTCCAGTCGAAGTTTGAGCGAGATTGCCATAACTGGAGTTGAGAAAATATAAGGGGTCCTTCATGATGAGCCAATTCAAATAGATCCAGAGTCCTCCAGCCACGACGACGGGCGTCGCAAATACAATGGCAGACCCTTGGGATTGTGCAGGGGTGGTTTTTTTCCACTGTCCCAAGACTAATGCCCCAATGAGCATCGCTCCAAATGGAATCGCCTCATATCGCATGCCCAGTCCGATGGCCAACCATAGGCCGCCGACGACGAGTCGCCGTAACGACCTGGTATGGACATAGTCAATCACGCCGCTATAGGTGCCTAAAATGCAGGCCACCCACATGAGGTCACTCATGCCATTGGCTCCGTAGAGTACAATCAGGGGATTAAAGGCGAAAGTTAACGTAATGATGATGCGAGTCAGCGTGTGGGGAATAAATCCTCGTAGTAGGTAATTCATATTGTACACTGCGCTCGCTCCCAACACAGCGGACACCACGGAACCCGCTAGTCCCTTGGTCACCATCGCCGGGAATATCGGGTGTAAGGCGACAAAAGGGAGTTCGAATAAACTGGGAAGCGGATTCCAGATAAACCCAATTGCGCCTAAGTGAGGATGGCGACTAAATAACACATAATAGGCATTGGCCACTCGCGACACGGCGTCACCGGCGTAGTAGTGTAATCCAAATACCAGGTAAATTGCGGCACCCAAATAGACCGCCAACCCGAGGAGGGCTAAGGAGATACTCTCTTTGGAACGGACACGTGATGGTGCGGTAGATGGAGTTTCAGAATGGGACAGTTTGCTGGGCAGGGTGGCTTGGGCGCTCATCCGTGCACCTCTCTTTCGGGGGAATGAGGATCCGACAATGAAGGCTTTTGTCCAGAGGTTACATCGGCGCTTTCACGGTGTCGAGTCGCTCGGCGCGGGGATGATAGCACACCATACGCTATGGCGGCACCAACGAACAGAACGAGTGGCGCGAGGTCTATGGTCCAAAAGATGCCTAAGGCAAGGACAAGGGTGCCACAGATGATGGCGAGTACTCCTAAAAATGCTCCCACTGTTTTTATCACAACGCACCTCCTTTAAGCGCTGGCCTGTTTATTGTTCGTCTCCAGCGGATCTATCGCCTGATATAGCTGCCAATTG
>NZ_JBYCKN010000009.1:0-10649 GCF_057473405.1 Sulfobacillus sp. TH-112 | reverse complement strand
TAGAGGTGCCAGTGGCCCAAGTCGAATAAAAGTGAATGGCGTTCGGAATGATTCCATGGCCGACTCCAGCAATATGTGTCATCAATTGGCTATGAATGGCCACCGTTTGTTGAGCCAGCGTGCTCTTAGCAGACACGGGCAGGATTCCATCCACATCAGCCATCACCGCGAGGGGATTGTTGCTCTCATATTGCAGCGCTACCTCTCCCGCCGTCGTCAAAAGCGACGCCACTTCTGTTCCGCTAACCGCTGCATTTTCCGGGATCCGCGCGCTATTCGGCAAACTGATGCTGCCAGAAGCCGGCGTACCCGACGGTGGGTGAACCCCTGCCGACGCTAACGACGACGGCAAAGGTGTGGTTCCCGTCGCAATCCGCAGGGTCTGCAAGGATATTCCGCCAGGATGGCGTCCCTTGACCGATATTTTATGAAACCGATACAAAAGCCACTTAGCGGCAGCGGTTTCATACTGATAATCTACCGTTGAAATCTGAGAAAATACTGGACCGTTGACAGCTTTTGATGAATATTGGATTGTTGCCGGATTAGGTGGCGCTTTGGGTCTGTCGGCTGCCGGAAGAGCTCCCTTGTCGATTGTCGTTGACGTGCCACGGTATCCCGCCAAGGCATGTAATAAGAGTCCCAATGATGCAATTATCGCTAGAATCCCTAGCGCCCACTGCATATAAATACGTCCCCGAGAGGGCGATCGACCTGATGACATTCAATTACCTCCTGAAACCAATTCCTCTAGATGGTACACTATTTCGAGGGAATTCGATATCCTGAAGGGCGTTATTGATGTCATGTTGTCGGAGGTCTCACCATGGCTAAGCCAGTCATTGTCGTCACACGATCTATCCATGAAGACGCGATCGCCCGTCTCCAAGAAATAGGCATTGTCCGCGTATTTCGCGAGCCGCACCCGATGCCTTACGAGACATTACTTCGCTGGCTATCGGACGCGAACGCGTGCTTGAGTATGCTCACCGACTCATTGGACCGCAACTTACTGGCCCATGTCTTCCAGTTAAAAATTATCGCCACTATGGCTGTTGGCTATAACAACATTGACATTGAAGCTGCGAGGGAAAAGAACATCATGGTGACGAACACGCCCGATGTATTAACCGATGCCACAGCAGACCTCACCATGGCTCTCATTCTTGTCCTGATGCGTCGCATCATTTCGTCCCAACAAGCTCTACTTGACGGTCGCTGGGGCGCATGGGATCCTCAGGGATTCTTAGGAGATGACCTCAAAGAGAAGACCCTCGGCATCGTCGGACTAGGCCGTATTGGTGTCGCTGTGGCAAGACGTGCCCAAGCCTTCGGCATGCCGGTGATTGCCCTAGCTCGAAAAGATTCTTCTGGGATGCAAGATGACATTCGCAGAGTCCCTCGAGAGCAGTTCTTATCTCAAGCGGACGTCGTTTCTCTCCATGTCCCGCTGAATAGTGATACCTATCATATGATCGATAAAAATTGGCTCAGTTCGATGCAGTCCGGATCCTATTTGATTAATACCGCTCGCGGAGCCATTGTTGATGAATTGGCCCTCAAACACGCACTGGACTCCGGGCATCTTAAGGGGGCCGCATTAGACGTCTTTGAACAAGAACCCCAGGATTCCTCACACATCCTCGCGGCGCATCCTGCTGTCGTGGCCACACCGCATATTGGGTCGGCCACACACCAAACACGCCGTGCTATGGCCATGCGGGCGGCGGAAAATATTATCATGGCCTTGTCCGATGAAGAGCCCCGTGACCTGTTGACGCCGTCCCGTGTAAAAAAGAACTGCCCCCCTGATAGGTATGTAGAGTAATGAAAGGTATGTAGAGTAATGAAAGGTATGTAGAGTAATGAAAGGTAAATACCCTATCAAATTTTAGAGATAGCCAATATTTTATTGGCATTGCCGCTAGCTGTTGTCGAATTTTGACCGCGTTTCAAGAAGGATTTCCCCTCCCCCCTCACGAACACAAAGTTAATCTGTCTCCCGGAAGAAGGAACTGTCATCGTGAGTGAGCCAGTAGGTGATAGAGAAAATCAAGAACGATATAATCTTAAAATTAATGCTTGGAATGGGGTATTAAAAGGTGCAGGAGGGCAGCTTGTCAATCCCTTTTTGGGCATTAATGCCATTCGCTTAGGAGCGCCCAATATCGATCTTGGCATTATCTCTGCTATCCCCTACATGGCAGGCGGATTTGCCGCCCTATTAAGTCCATGGCTTGTTCACCAACGCAACTTAAAGCGCACCACGGTATGGCTATTTTTAGTGGCACGAATCAGTATTTTAGCATTTGCTATTATTGACGGCATTCCACACCTCACTCACCCGGCTCTGTGGTTTATGATTGCCATTATTTGGAGCAATCTCCCAGGGGCATTGGCCACTCTCTCATGGCAATCGATGACCACCTCATTATTTACCGGACACATGCGGAGTACCGCGGTGATGTGGCGGCAATGGGGCATGAGCGGCATCGGAGTTATCGCGGTATTATTGGCGGGATGGGCTATCGACCGCAATCCCGGAACTCATAGCTACATTACCCTGTACGCTTTGGGTGCACTGCTTGGTTTAGCCGAAGTGGCGATATATCAACGATTTCGACCGCTTGCCGAACCTCTTGATACCCCGCATACTTCGTGGCGCCACGCATTGCCGATTATTCGAAAACAGCACCACCTCCGTAAGTTCATTGGTGCCAGCGGATTTTTTTATTTTGGCTGGCTCATGCTATGGCCCGCCTCATTGCGATACCAAGTCAGCATTGCCCATGCCAGCAACGGATGGATGGCCATTTACACCGCCATCAATGCTATTTTCACTCTGGCTGCCTTACCCATCTGGCGTCGCCTCAACTATCGCCGCCAAACCTACCGCCTCTTGCCTTGGGCCTCTGCCCTGATGGCACTGACCCCCGCGATTTACCTCTTGCACCCCTCGCTCGCGGGAATCATTGTGGCCAACATCACCGGAGGATTAGCTGGCGCGGGATTTAATCTTCTCATCAATGTACGCCTCATGGAGGTGGTGCCTGAGAATCTACGAACCATGGCGGTCGGCGCCAACACGATGGTTACCGGCATCGTAGGCAGTCTCGGCGCACTCGCTGCGGTGGCCTTAATCCATTGGGGATCGCTCATGATTGCATTTTTAGCCGCCACCCTACTCCGCATTCTTGGTGGAGGACTCTTTGTCTGGTCAGCTGGCCCCGATCAAACAGCAACGACGCCATCGGCCACGCTGAACCAATAACCTGTCAAGGAGACTTTCCTCATGCCGCGACTCATCGAAACCTATGCAAACACCTGGATGGCGCTTGCGCTATCAAACCTTAACCAGGAATTCCCCAACGCATCCCTGATCGTTGCGGAGGGCGGTGACGACCGGGTATTGATGCCGAGCACCCTACACCCAGCTTTTTATGGCAGCTACGACTTTCACTCCGCCATTGAAATGCAATGGCTTATCGTCACCCTTTTACGCGAAATACCTTCAATACCCCTGCAAACAGAGGCACGAACATTGCTCTCTCAGCGGCTTAATCCGACAAACATCGCTCACGAAGTGCGATTCTTTGAAACGCCGCCCTATCGCGCTTGGGAACGTCCTTACGGTTGGGGTTGGCTGTTTCAGTTAGCCGATGCGCTAGCCAGCTGGGATGACCCAAATGGTCATGCATGGTTGTCTGCCCTGACGCCACTCATCACCCTCTTTACCGAACGTCTCATCGAATGGCTCACCCATGCTCCGTATGCCATACGTCATGGTCTACATAACAATTCCGCCTTTAGCCTCGATCTTCTCTGGTCGTGGGCACATCGCATGTCCCCTGACCTTGAAAGTGAGATAATCCGGGCGATGAATCGATGGTACCTGCTCGACACCCAATCGACTTACGGTACGGAACCGAGCGGAACCGATTTCCTCTCTCCTGCACTTAGTGAGGCGGCACTCATGACTCACTACCTGTGCCCTGATAACTTCGCCATCTGGTTAGACCACTTTCTTGACAGCACGCAATGGCGCTCGCTTGCGAGCACCATTCCCCTGCCCAATCCCTTCGATGCTCACGAGAGTCATCTCTATGGCCTGCAGTTAAGCCGCTCCTACCATCTTTTCACTATTGCTGGTCATTTGTGGGACACTCATCCCTATCGAGAGTGGATACTTACACGGGCCCAGATCCTACTCCACGAGGCTTTACCGTATTCTCTCGGGGCAGATTATCTTCTGGACCATTGGATACCAGCTTTTGCCTTGCGGGCAGCGCTAGCCGCTGAATCGGTCGTCGATCTGTGTCCCTAGATCGCCAACATGTCCTATAATCAAGGTATGGTAACGCCCAAAGCATAGGAGGTAACATTGTGCGAGATATTGATAATGCCTTTCATTTAGCCATTCCTGCCCGCGATTTAGACGAAGCGATGGATTTTTATGTCACCAAACTCGGCTGTAAATTGGCGAGACGCTATGCCGACCGCATCACCCTGGACTTTTTTGGTGATCAAGTGGTATGTCATCTTTCAGACAAAATAGATCCTCATCCGCACATGTATCCGCGGCATTTTGGCATTACCTTCAAACACAAACAAGATTTTGACCGACTGTTACATCTCGCTCAAAAACGCGAAATTCCCTTTTTTCATGAACCAAGCCGCCGCTTTCCTGATCTGGTCGAAGAGCACTGGACCTTTCTATTAATCGACCCATCGAATAACCTCCTCGAATTTAAATATTATTTGGATCCCCGCATGATGTATTAGCCGTTGCATTCCGCCTGCACGGTGATCATCATCTCCTCTTAGGCATCTGGACATCTCCCGACCATTGTTCAGATGCCGCTTTCAACTCAGACCATTTACATAAGTCACTTGATATTTAATCTATTTAATATTATGATGCGCCCATGGACAATGACATGCGTCTTGAAGAAATTTCAGAGGGTTTCTGGCAGGTGTGGCGTAAGTGGTCAGAAACAGCGCGCCAGTCCGTCGCACTAAGTCCAGAACAATACTGGATTCTCAGGACACTAGCTCGCAATGGCGCTCACACCGTGTCGGCCCTAGCTAGCATGCGTGGCGTGACTCCTTCCGCCATGACGATTGCTACACGACGGATGGAAGATAGTGGATGGATTACGCGCACCCGTCCCGCCACCAATCAGCGGCAGGTGATGATCGCATTATCGGAAGATGGGCATCTCTTATGGAAGAAAATGCAAACCGTTCGTCGAACTGCCTTGCAAGAAATGCTTCAAGGTCTTACCAAGGAGGAGCAAGACACATTACGCTATCTCTTAAAAAAGATGTATCCGTCGATCTAAATCGCTGCTAGGGGGAATACCATGCCGACGCGCCGCCTGAGTCGTTCCACTGCAGCCATATTCGCACTGACGTTGCTAAGCCGCCTTACCGGTTTTTTCCGTACCATGGTGCTCGCGGTGCTCTTCGGCACATCCATGTCGGCTGACGCCTGGGTGATGGCTTCGGCCCTTCCCAATTTACTCTTTGGAGCGGCTAACCAAGCTGTCACATCGACCACCGTTCCAATTGCCTCAAAAATTCAGTCCGATAGTTCTTCCAACCAATATCAAAGTTTTATCAATCAAGTATGGACCCTGTTGCTCTTGGGTTCTTGCACAATGGTCATCTTAGGAGAGGTCCTAGCCCCTATCATTATTTCGCTTTTAGCCCCGGGATTTCACGGGAATGAACGCGCTCTCACGATTCGTATGACCCGCATCATGATTCCCAGCATGATTTTTTGGGGAGCCAGTGGATTTCTTTCTGGTATTTTGCAATCTCGGGAAAATTTCTATGGAATGACTTTGTCACCATTAGTGCTGAATCTCGTCCAAATTTTAGGTATTGTACTCTTATCGCGTTGGTTGGGCATTTCGGGAGCAGCCTGGGGATTCACTTTAGCGGTCGCCTCGCAATTGTTGCTACTCATTCCACTCATGCGCCGCCAGGGATTTTCTCCCCACTTCACCCATAGTTTTCATCACCCTCAGTTGCGGCCCATGTGGCAGTTGATGTGGCCCTCCATGCTGGTCAGTTCAACCAGCAACATTGAACTCATTACGGACCGAATTTTAGCGTCTTCCATGGCGACAGGAAGCATTTCTGCCATGAATTTTGCCTATACAATGAGTATGGTCCCACTAGGACTGGTGATTGCCCCACTCACGACGCCCATCTATACCCGATTAACCCGATATTACGCGGAAAGGGACCGGACCCGATTTGGGTCGATGGCGATCATGGGCTTAAGATGGATTCTCTTAATTGTTGTTCCGGTGACATTATTGCTACTGGTCCTCAATGTTCCTATTTTACGTGCACTCTATGAACATGGCCGCTTCACGCGTTCATCTCTGGAATTGACATCTCATCTCTTACTGTGCTTTCTTATCGCCTTACCGGCCATCGCTATTTCCACGTATTTGCAGCAACTATACTATGCAAGACAAGATACCAAGCGCCCCGCTCGCTATAGCCTCTTTGCCGTCATGGTAAACATCATTGGAAATCTCACGCTCACCCGCTACATTGGCATCTATGGATTAGTGCTGTCGAGCGCCATTGCATCTTGGATCAACGTCATTCTTTTAGCCCGCACATTTCACCTACGTCAACACTTTGAAACGCAAAGCCATTTTCTTACGCCCTTGGTTCTAGCATCGGGAGCCATGGCTCTGGCATTGATGGGTCTATCCCGTCTTCTTCACATGAACCATCTCTATGGGCTCCCTGCTCTCATCAGCAGTACGCTCATGGTCACTGTGCTCTCCCTAGCGGTTTATATAAGCATCCTATGGCTTTCCCATGTACCGGAGGTGCTCATGGTGCAACGTCGCCTGCGGAAAATTGCCCATAAGCTGGTATTGTTGTAGTCTCTACACCAAGAGACACTGCGAGGATGATACCGCTTGCGCACAAAGAACACATTCCTATCGACCCTTGTCACTTCTTTGTGGCAATTCAACCATCAGGAATGGCGGATTCAGGACGGGATTCGAAGCGCCATCGGCGTCGCCCTTCCCCTCTTGGGAGGCATTCTACTACAACATGCTCTAATTGGGGTTTCGATGGCTGTCGGGGCCCTGGTGGGTGGCTTTAGTGTCTTGAAAGGCACCCAAAGGCGTCGCCTGCGCATGTTTTCACTCAGCGCTTTCTGGTTGGGCGTTGCCACATTCGTTGGAGCCTATACGGGAAATCATTTGGCAATCAACGTAGTGGTGGTCATGGTCAGTGGATTTATCGCTGGAATTGCAGTATCCGCCGGCCTAGACACCATGCAACTAGGAATTTTTAGCACCACAGCTCTAGTGGTATTTAGCGGTTTCCCGGCATCTCTAGTCCCTAGTATCGAGGACGGACTCGCCGTGTTGGCCGGCGCTCTATTACAAGGCCTACTGTACATTCTCTTTGAGATCATCCACCCCTCTATTCCTGAAGAGGCGCGGGCCATCGTGCGACTAATACAAAGTATTGCACACTATAGCCTCACTCCTGATGGACGAAATAGTCTCGTGGTAGCGCGAAATTTTCTCGAAGCAGAAGAGGCCCTCAACGATTCCCGTCTTCCCGCCCATGATTGGTCCCGCTATCGCGCCCTGGTAGATATCATTGAAGCCATTCGTAGTGACATCCTGGCTGTACTGAGTGACCTCCCGCAGGAAGGACCTGCGGTTGCTGCACAGTTAGAGTACCTCGCACAGTATTTGCTCGATGGTTCGGAGGCTCTTAGGCCAGCGCACGCATGGCCACCTCATCCTCGATTGCCAACGCTGGTTGAACGCCTTCAGTGGGCTTACCATACGGCAACGATCCCGATCGTCCCGAACCCGTTTAAAAATCCTCCACTTCACCGCCACTTAGTGCTACCGCGAATGCGTGCCAATTTAACCCCATCCTCGATGGCCTTTCGTCATGGGCTACGTCTCGCCGTGACACTTGCTGTTGCCGTTCTGCTCTATCATCTCATTCCGTTAACACGCGGGTATTGGGTGCCGCTTACGGTCCTGGTTATCTTACGCCCCGACTTTCAGGCTACTGTCACGCGGGGACTACTACGCATTTTTGGCACTCTAGTGGGAATTATGCTCTCTACGGGTCTCTTGGCGGTCGCCTATCCGCATGCCAGTCTTGGGGTTGGCCTCCTATTGGTCATGATTTTCGCTGTGGCTCTCTATTCCACCATTAACGTGAACTATGGACTCTTTTCGATCTTTGTGACCGCCGAAGTCATGGTCCTGCTCTCCTTCTTCGAAAAAGCGCCCCCATTGGCTACCATGTCTGACCGCTTATTGAATACACTAATTGGCGGTGTTCTTGCTCTTTTAGCGTACCGCCTCTGGCCCACCTGGCAACATTATCAGCTTCGCCCGCAATTACGTGCATGGGTCCATGATCTACGAGAATACCTTATCGCTATTACCGAGGCCCCCTATGCCGTCACTCCTATTCGAAAGAAACTGCGTATCGATAGGACCAATCTTGCGGTCACAATGACCGAAAGCGGTTCAGAACCTCACCCGTCTTTTAACCTGCATACGCTTGAGCAGTTCGTGATGACGCTCACGCACCTCACAGAAATTCTATTGACGTTAGAATGGGAGGTGAAGGACACGCCCGCCGCAGTATGGGACGAAATGCGGGAAGCGTCCTCCGGCTGGTCGACCCGTCTGTCGGTATTGGAATCGCACTTAGAATCGAACGGGACGCGCTTTGAAGCTGAGGATGGGCACCCGATGACCCGTCACTTTAGAGGGCTTGAAACCGACTTAATTCAACTAGAAGAACTTCTTCCCCAATTGGAGCACCGATGACGGTAGGCAGGAAGGGTCCTCTTACCAGGGACAACCGCACTGTGACTCGGTAATCCCGTAAAGAGCCATCGCCCTTGTGATGCCCCAACCCCGATCTCTTATTTCCGTGAGTTTTCACGAACATGGCTTACTGGGCTTAGCGATTCGAGAGAATAATGTCGCGTCTTAGATTGTGCCATCTTGACCGCCAACGGCCACGTCTCTTCCTATCAACGTGGCCGCTAAGCTCTTCAAATTTTGTCTACTCCCACAGCAACCGACAAATTACTAAGCTACAATCGAAATTGCTCCGCATTCATCACAAAAATTGTGGCTCCTCCAATTTGCACGTGCACTGGCGCCACATAGGCATCAGGATGCAATGCACCCGCTCCTGGCTTGTGTAGGGCTTCTCGTTCATGACAATGTCGTTTGATGACGTCGAGAATACTGTCGACCGCGTCATCTTCGGCTCCAATCAAAAACGTGGTGTTCCCTTGGCTCAAAAATCCTCCCATGGTATTTAATCGCGTATGGGCAATCTTTAACTTTCGGAATGCCTCCGTCAGGTTATTTCGATCTGCATTTTGAATTATCGCAACAATGACCTTCATGAGGTGATCCTCCTTTGGTGTTACCATCCTACTACGAATTCAACGACATCCTCCAGTGGCTCATCGTCCGCCAAGCCTAAAACGACCAATCGACACACCTTACTTGATCCGGCATTTATCATAAGGATTATTAGGTGCATTGAGAAAGGATAGCTTATGGGGAAACGTACACAACCGCTTATGCTCCTCAGAGTTCTAAACAATGTAGCCCTTTAAGCCCCGTCCTTGTGGTAGAAGAAATACTACAACAAGATAGGAATGATGTCGAGGGAACGGTCAGTCCTTCCTCACCCATGTGACTCGTCCTGGTTGGTCGGGATTGGACGCGGTGCATTTACCTGTCCGCATGATATAGTAAACACTTGGGCGTGGGTTGCCCGATAATCTTTGACCATGGCCTAGGGAATGGGAATAAAAAAATCCATCCCGTTACGAAGATTTACTTAAAGACGCGACAATCCGTCCGAATGACGTCTAGTGGTCGTAGCCAAAATGATGCGATCGGAGGTAGACCAGTGCAATGTCCGCGGTGCCACTTTGACAACTTGCCGCACTCCAAATATTGTCGGCGATGCGGGTTTGAATTAGCGACAGCGCCAGTGAAGGGACGCATTACGAAGGCATGGGACAAGATGCGACGGATGGGGAAGTCGTCCCTCTCCTATGCGCCTCACCGCAAACTGCACTGGCGCCGACTCATCGCGACGGTGGCCATACTGGCCGCGGTAATTTTGCTGAGTTTCGCGGGCTATAAAGTCACACAAGCCCTCAGTTCTCTTCCCTCACTGTCCACATTAGTGAATCTGTCTACCGCAGGCCAGGATTCCGTCATTTATGACCGATTTAACAAACCCGTGGCATATCTCCACTTAGATATCAATCGGATCGATGTCCCGCTAAGTGCCATCTCCCCCAACATGCGCAATGCACTTGTTGCGATCGAAGACCACAATTTTTGGATTGATGACGGCCTTAATCTTCGGTCGATTGGCCGAGCGGCCATTCACGATGTCCTTCACCAAGGGGGCTTACAAGGCGCCAGCACTATCACGGAACAACTGGCGAAAATGCTTTATCTGCATGATAATCGTTCTATCACCTATAAACTTCAGGAAATCGCGCTGGGGCTCGAGTTGTCACGCCGGTACTCCAAATCACAAATTCTCGACATGTATCTGAACGAAGTCTATTTGGGGCAAGGGGC
>NZ_JBYCKN010000008.1:0-12437 GCF_057473405.1 Sulfobacillus sp. TH-112 | reverse complement strand
TTTTTTCAGGGCATCCCATCTATGGCTCGTCATGAAATCCGCCCACCTTTCTATCGTAGGTCTATGTGGACCCACGCAAGAGGGAGCATGGGCGGATTTTAAGTATTAAATTCCAAACCATGCTAAACTAAAGAGTAGACCACCTACAAAGGCCACTGATATGGCCCCGACAATATAACGTTTCGGAGACCACCCTAAGATACGCAAGGAGTTACCTAAAACAAAAGCGCTGGATACCAGCATGGCTGCGGCGGCAATGAGCGGTCCTGTATATCCAAACGCGGCTAGTGGCAACGCCAAGAGGTTATAGAGAAATGCCCAAATCAGATTTTGCCGTATGATGCGAGATACCATTTTTCCACGGTCGAGGGCATCCACAATATGATGCACCGAGGGGCGGGTCAGAGTCATGTGTCCGGACTCTCGGGCGATGTCGGATCCGCCTACCATAGCTACGCCTAGGTCAGCTTTTACCAACGCGGGGGAGTCATTGATGCCATCTCCAACAAAGAGCACGTGATGCCCCTGGTGTTGCTGAGTGGCAATCCACTCAGCTTTCTCTAAGGGTTTTTGACTGCCATAAAGATCTTCTCGAGGCATGTCCAAATCGAGGTGGCGTAACGTTTCGCTATGGTCCCCAGATAGGACAGCGACACGGTAGTGGCGTTTTGTAAGCTCACGAATGGTTTCGGCAGAGTCCTCTCTAAGGCTGTCGGCGATCGCCAGCCCTCCGATGACGTCACCATCCACGCGAACGATGCTCACAGTATTGCCGTGGGCATGCCATTCCTCGACCTTTCTTCTTAAATCCGCATTTAGCGACACCTCCATATCGAAGCGGATGACCTCGACATGGTGTCCGTCAATGCGAGCGGACATGCCGATACCGGGTAGAGCCTGAAAGTCTTCGCCGGCATGCAAAGAAATGTCTTCGTCAGCGGCCCTCTGTATCACGGCTCGGGCGATGGGATGTTCTGACCCAGTTTCGGCACATGCAGCCCAAAATAAGGTTTCGGACTGTGGAGGCCAGCATTCGTTGACGCGCATGCGGCCATAAGTGAGGGTGCCAGTTTTGTCGAATACGACAGTATCGATGGCAGCCAGACGCTCGATAGCATCGCCACTTTTGAGTAAAATGCCCGAGCGACTGAGACGTTCGCTACCGGCCATGACGGCAAGGGGTGTCGCGACGCTCAGCGCACAAGGACAGGCTATGACGAACACCGCGGTCATGCGTAAAAGCGCTAATCCCCAGGTCAGATGAAACACATAGTGGCTCAGTCCAAGGGTCGCTAACCCGAACAGCAACACAAAAGGAACAAAAATTCGTAAGGTACGATCGGCAAATGTTCGCCAAGGGCCGCGGGCCTCCTGAGCGGATTTGACATAGCTTTGGATTTGTTCGACAAGGGATTCTTGCGCTAAGCGCACCACTTCTGCGATCAGGCGTCCTTCATGATTGATGGTGCCGGCATAGATCATCTGTCCAGGGGACTTGTCCACGGGTAGGGATTCACCCGTCAGTACCGATTCATCCAGCGTTGATGCGCCTTGAATAATGGTAGCATCAGCCCCAATTCGGTCGCCAGGGAAAACAACAATTTGCTCGCCCGGTCGTATGTCGTCCGCGGGAACGGTTACAAGTTCTCCTGAAGAATGAAGCTTTCTCACTTGAGGAGGCTTGAGTTGAGCTAACAAGCGGTTGAGACCACCCGCTCGATTCCGGGTGCCGACCTCAAGGATTTTTGAAAATAGCAGAAACGCGATCAGCATGGAAGCGGTGTCGAAATAGAGATAACGCTTGCCTAAAATTAAGGAAAATACGCTATAAAAGTATGCTGATAGGGTGCCAATCGCAATGAGAAGGTCCATCGTGGGAATGCGATGGATAAGTGAACTCCATGCCCCACGAAGAAAGGGCCACCCTCCCCAAAAGAGGACCGGAGTGGATAGGGTCAAAAGACCATAACCCAACCAATCACGAAAAGCGGGCGGCATTGTGGGCAAGTAACCGGACCATACCGGGACACTAAACATCATGACAAACATTGCCAGCGCGAAGGAAATTCCGAATCGTCGCACCAAAAGTTGATCGCGTGACAACGTTTCCTCAGGATCGTGCTGCACGTCGTTGGCACCGTAGCCTAACGAACTAATGGTTTTTTTGAGCGACTGTGAGGAAGTGTGTGCGCCATCTATGGCAATTTCGGCGCTGCTCGATGCATAGTCGATGCGAGCGCCCAAGACGCCAGGCGACTTGACGAGGACTTGCTCGATTAAGATGGCGCACGACGCACACCACATACCATCTATCGCCAAGGTCACACTTTGAGGATGCATCGCTAAAGGGGGCGCTATTTCAGGAAGAGGGACGTTCATCGAAGTACGGACGCCTTCCCATTGCACCCCAGGTTGACTTTTTAGTTGAGCCACTTCTTCGTCGCCCAAAAGACGCCACAGTTCCCGACATCCGTGGCAGCAAAAGACATGATCATCGGCTGGAACGGGAATCAGAACAGGTTGTTCACAAAGATAACAAGCGGTGGTTAAAACAGCCATGGATTCACTCCCGGGATAATGCCGTTGACGGCAAGACCTCGCAACGCAAACAAGAGGCCAGATGCGCCAATGAGAAAGGCGGTTGCGTAGCTCGCCCATCGACCCGTGAGGCGCTTACGACCATAGAATCCAGCAAGCGCCACACTGACCATTGCAGGAATAGTACCAATACCAAACAGCAACAAGGTTAATCCTCCATGCCACCACGATCCGCTCGAGGCGGCGGTTAATAAGAGCGCAAATAGAAGCCCACATGGATGAGCTGCTAGTAATAATCCAGAAAGAAAACTGGATGTGGCCGTGCGTTGCGTGCGCAAGTTTTTCATCCATCGGCGAACCAATGGCACGTTCATCAGCGACCACCGTTCAATACGAGCGGCGCCATGTCCGGTGCGGGCCTGATCAATGGCCCAGACAATCATCAGCGCGCCTCCCAAAATGCCAGCAAATCCGTCAAAGCCCGCCGTCTTTGCGGCCAGGTTTACAAAAGATCCAATGAGACCAAAGAGAGCCCCGAGCGCTGTAAATCCAAGAATGCGTCCTCCATTGTGGAGGCCAATAAGGGCAAGGGTCTTCCTCAAGGGTTGTTCATTCTTAGGAAGAGCCAAACTGAACGCCAATACAAAAGGGCCACACATACCCGCGCAGTGTAGGAATCCTTGCAGGAGTCCCACACCCAGCGCTGCAACAAAGGCTGCGATTATGGGCTCCGCCTCCTTCTCTCTGTCAAATCCGGTCAAGCCATGTAATATCGAATAAAGTTACCTTCGACACAGGGTAGAGGGGTTCCTGCTGGACTAACACCAACTGTGCGTGGTTAGCACACTGCCAATGACCATAAGAGCCATCGCGGACGTGATGGCATATCCGAGCCACGCATGACGGTCGAGCAGTAGATACCACCCTGCGCCTGAAAGCGCCCCCATGGCATAGAGCACGACATCGGCTTCTGCCAGTAACGCACGATGCATATCAATATATACATTAAATGAGGGAACAATCCAAAAAATATCTATGCCCATACCCAAAAGAATGAATAGGGTGGCTAGGGCATTCACACGCCGACGACGTGAGGTTTCATCGAAATGGGGAAACACGATGGCGGAGATGCGCGACGCCCAGCGCTCAGTGAATGGGCCGGCGGCGACCCCTAAAAACATGCCCGCGAGTACGATCACCACGTATTCAAGGCCGTGGACATCAACACATCCTCGCACATCGGCATCTATGGCTAATTGAGCCCAGGTGTGTACGACGGCCAAGGCGAATAGTATGAGGGAAATAGTAAAATTCACCCAACTTCCCCATTTGGTCGGGGCTAATTGCTCACGGTGACGGGGTACGTTTCGGTCCACATGGTTCCTCCTGCGTGTATGGTAATGTGAAGCAACCACTGACCCGCCATCGTAGCGATGGCGGAACCAGAAAAGTTGCCTGGCTTTATTTGGTGCCAATGCATGGTTTCGGGCGGCATACTCATGTCCTTCATGGCCAGCGTTCCGCTTACCGATGCCTGTCTCGGAACCGGATTAAGGCGCAAATCGGCTGACGAGACCTTTAAAGCGGTAGTCGGAGTCGCCCATTTCAAGGTGATGGTCCATACGGCATGATGCCGCGTCGTTGGCGGTGGCAGAGCGACATTTGGAGAGGTTGTGGACCCGCATGCCGCGATCGCGGGTACGACCGCCAATGATAGCAAAAACACCCTCAAGCGCACCATATTTTCTCCCTACTTTCTTGAGCCATTATACCAATTTTGTGAGCTCGGGCGGGCGACCAAATGCGTGTCCAGTGCAGAGAGTCATGGATAGGAAAAATCTGCATAGGGATAGAGTAGCCGCGATCAGAAGGAAGAGGGGATATCTATGTCTACCCCGAGTCAAGAAGATTATTTGGAAGCCATTTGGGTGCTGACGCAGGAAAAAGGCTATGCGCGGGTAACAGACCTCGCCGAACGACTCCAGATTAGTCCGGCGTCTGCGAGTAAAATGGTCCGGCGTCTGCACGAAGTGGGATTGTTGACATATGAACGCTATCGCGGATTTAGCTTTACTTCCGAAGGAAGAAAAAAAGGACGACTATTGTATGCTCGTCATCAAATTTTGGAGCGCCTGCTGACGCACCTAGCAATGGGCACGTCCACAGAAGTGCGTCGTATTGTGGAAGGCATTGAGCACCACTTTGATGTCCATCGACTCGACCAATTAGAAAGACTAGTGGTATATATCGATGAGCATCCCGACTGGTGGGCTCTCTTTTTGACCCATCCAGACAAGGAATAGGCGCTCTCGTTATCCGAGAACGCCTTTTGGTGCCGCTTGATACGTAGCATGCGGAGGACCTTAATGGAGAGTTTGAATCACATTGATGATGACCACGACGACCATAAACAGTACATACCCACGTAATGCCCAGATTAAGATTTTGAGTCCTGGACTCAACTGTTTTAGGCCCAGCTTTTCAATGGAGGCTAACGAGGTGCGGTATTCGCTCAAAGCTTCCTCGACCAAATCCTCATTGCGAAGCCACCATTCGTTTTGCGATGGGTTCACCGATTCGACGTTTGCCATAAGTGTTGTACTCCTTTCAGGTTAGAACTTCATGTGAGGGAAGATTACTGTGATGGCGTAAAACATGCCTGCTACTGACACAAACACTCCCACCCCAATGCCGAGAATGTTCAGTAACCAATTGTTACGATGGACTCCCATAATTTCCTTGTCATTGGCTAAAATGAGGAGGAAACCAATGGCCGGTGGCATGGTAAGAACGGCCACTACATTGACAATAATCACCACCATTTCCAGTGGAAACCCGGGAATGAGAACAATCGCCCCGCTCACTGCAGCCACCAGAAGCAAAATGGCATAAAAACCGCGGGCTTGCTGAAACGGTCGATTGAGGCTATGCGCCACCCGGGTCACTTCGCCAAATGCGTAGGCGGATGAGGTGCTGATGGTGATAGCGGCGACCAGTCCAGCCTCTAAGATGCCGAGAGCAAATAGTGTCGAGCCAAATCGCCCAGCATACGGGATGAGAGCCTGAGCGAATTGTGCGGTACCGTATTGCGACGCATTCATGTGGTGAATGAATAGCGGGGCGGTTGCAATGATGGCAGCCGACGCGGTGATGGTGGCAAGGAATGCCCCAATCGCGGTATCTAGCCGCCCATGTCGAATGTCCTTGGTGGAAAGCCCTTTATCAGAGACGGCACCTTGCTGAAAGAAAAGCATCCACGGGGTAATCGTCGCTCCGATGTCGGCTAGTAAAATGATGATGGTGTTTTCGGTGATCCCCCCAGGTAACGGGCGCCAAGTGAGAAAAGAGTGGCCTACCGCTCCCCAATTGGGATGGACGAGAATAGCGACCGGAATGAAAATTAAATTGAACAAAGCAAAGGCCATGGTAATGCGCTCCCACCGCCAATAGCGCTTGGAGAGCACAGCAATGGAAATAATGCCTAGCGCTCCTACGATGGCCACGATCGGAGGGATACCAAAGAACCCTGCGCCTGCAACCACCCCTACAAACTCGGTGATGAGGGTCATGACATTGGTGGCCAAGAGATCAATCATGGCAAAATTACCCCAAAAGCGGCCAAATCGGCGATAGATGAGCTCTGCGTGGCCGGACTTGGATACGGCTCCAAGTCGTACGGTAATTTCTTGAGCCACAAAGGCGAGCACAAATGTAAAGGCCACAAAGGGGAGAAAGAAGCCGATGCCGAACTGCGATCCCGTCGCTGCATAGGATAGCATTGAGGGAGCATCATTTTCTCCCAGCATCACCAATATGCCTGGACCGATGAGTAGCCATAAAAGGGCGAAACGGTGTCGTTGACGCTTAGCACTTAACACCCGCACACGGTCCTGGGTGCGGTGCTTTTCCTCTTCATTTAAGGGCTTTGTTACCATGGTATGCATTTCCCCCTCAGACGATATTTGAGCCCGGGCTCTGTTTATTGCCCATACGCAATATCACCATATACAGGAGAGGGGGGATGGGTGATTGTCTCCGATTGACTGAGAAATAAAAAAGCCCGGTCGCATTGGCCGGGCACGTGCTAGTCGTATCAGTTGAGCTCTTACGACAATCCGAGATGGTAGCTGAGAAATGTCCAAATATCAGCTTCCTCATCAAGCCACTGTTCAACGGACTTTCCCACTCCATGTCCTGCTTGCGCGAGTACTCGCAATAAAATGGGAGACTCTCCGTGGTTGGCCGCTTGCAGCAATGCGGCCATTTTTTTCGCATGCAGCGGGTCAACTCGTCCGTCCTCTTCTGAGGTGAAGAGAAAAGTTGCCGGATATGACTCGCCCTGAACGACATGATGATAGGGTGAATAGCGATAAATCCATTGAAAGGCGTCAGCATCTTCTGGCGACCCGTATTCCTGGGTCCATAAATCGGCAATCAGGAATTTATGGAAGCGGACCATGTCGAGAAGTGGCACCCCAACGATGGCCGCCTTCGCAAGGTGGGGGTTTTGCGTAAGAAAGGTCCCGGTAAGAAGACCACCATTGCTACGCCCGCTAACACCTAAATGGTCTGAATCGGTGTATCCCTGTGCGATAAGATAGTGAGCAGCCGACTTGAAGTCATCAAACACGTTTTGTTTTTGGTCCATCATTCCGGCGCGATGCCATGATTCGCCAAATTCACTGCCGCCCCGCAAGGTCGCCAGGGCATAGACTCCGCCGCGTTCAATGAAACTGCGAATGGAGGCTGAATAGGCGGGAAGATTGGCGACCGCAAAGCCGCCGTAGCCGCTTAGAACCGTGGGGCGAGGACCATCTGGAGTCCAATCGGCGCGGTGTGCGATAAACATCGGGAACCTTGTCCCGTCATCGGATGTCACCCATTCTTGTTTTACCGTAATGTTATCATCCGGGGTGTCAGCTTGTGCCCAGAGAGCGGAGTGTAAGCTTTCCGTCACTTGCTCGATGGTCATGGGAATAGAAAACCCGGTATATCCATAATAGAGGTGGGTATCGTCTGTACTTAGCCCCACGATGCTGGCATAGTTTGGTAACGGAATGGTGCCGCTAGGGACTCCCATGGTTGTGAAGGCGGCCAGTACGGATACGGCATTGTGCAATTTGTGGATGAAGAGCCGATCGCCCACGATTGCTACATCAATAATCGGTTCTTTGTCGTCCGATACAATAATCGGAGTCATTTCTTCCCGGTCAAGGTGTAGTTCGACAATTTGTCCGCAATCGCGCTCAGCGTTGGTCAACACCAACAGCCGCTCGCCGCTAAAAAAGGGAGTCGCGGTCACCTCGCCTAAATCAAAAATTTTTCTGGGGCTGGATCCGGGTTGTGAGAGGTCGAGGTGGTAGAGGACCATACGGGTCCAACCATAGGACAGCGTAATAATCAGATGTTGTCCACTTTCAGAGAGTGTGAGCTGTGGCATGGCCCGTTTATCATCTGGGGACGAAAAGATGAGTCGATCATTCCGATAGTCCTCACCAATTTCGTGATAGAACACGCGAGAGAGATAGAATTCATCGCCTGTGGGAACCTCTCCCGGCTGAGGATAGCGTGTATAGTAAAAGCCTTTGGATTCAGGAGCAAAAGCAATCGACGAATAGCGCGCACGGGGGATACGATCAGCCAGTGTTGTCTGAGTAGCGAGGTCGTATATGTGGAGAGTGGACCACTCATTGCCATGTTCTGAGAGACCATAGAGAACATATCGGCCATCATGGGAGGTGTCCGCCCAGTCCACATTCATCGGTTCCCCTGATCCCAGTTGGTTGGGATCGGCGACAATATAGGTGTGGTCATGTCGCTCCGCATAGAGTACAGCATGTTTTTGATTGGGATCACGACGCTGAAAGATGACGGTTTCCCCTCGACCGTGCGGCAATCCTAAGTCAGGAATGGCACGCAGTTGTTTTAATCGTTGGCGCAATTGGTCGCGCCCAGGGTAGGTTGCAATGACCGACTGAGTAAAGGTCATTTGGGATTGGGTCCAATTTTGGGTCTCCTGGCTGGTTCCATCCTCAAGCCAGCGATAGGGGTCGATGATGGTATGGCCAAAAATTTCTTCCGTGATGGGTAGCTTAGGCGTCTTGGGATAGTTCATTGGGACCTCCTGAGTAGGTGGAATTTGCCGCACGCTCTACGGCATTCACAATATGTTGATAGCCAGTACATCGGCAAAGGTTTCCGGATAGACCGACGCGAATTTCCTCGCGCGTCGGATGGGGATTTTGGCGTAACAAGTGTACCGCGGTCATAAGAAATCCTGGAGTGCAAAAACCGCATTGCAGAGCATGTTCCGCATAAAAGGCTTCTTGTATCGGATGCAAGCTGTCCTCTGTAGCCAGACCTTCGACCGTAATGATATCGCTTTCATCACAGCTTACCGCAAATGTGAGGCAGGAACGCACGGGTCGACCGTTCATTAGGACCGTGCACGCCCCACAGACCCCGTGTTCACATCCCAGGTGGGTGCCTTTTAACTGCAACTCTTCACGCAGTACATCGGCTAAGAGCCAACGTGGCTCGACTGTGAGATTGTAGGGTTCACCATTTACAGTGATTGTTATTTTATCCAATCCATCGCCTCCTGAGGGTTCAAGTTAAGGGTTGACACAGGTCCGAAAGAGGTCGTTCAAGAGATGGTCGGCGAGACTTCGACGATACTCTGCACTTGCATGTAAATCATCGACAGGGTTCAGTTCTTGAGCCACTTTTTGAGCGATTCGTCGAGCTATCTCGTCGCTGTATACTTCGCCCAAAAACGTTTGTTCTAGTTCTCGATTGCGCCAAGGAATATCCGCCACACCGCCAATCGCAATGCTCAAGTGGGACAGATGTTGTTCCTGATCGAGACTTATCGATAGAGCGGCGATGACGAGAGCAAAGTCGCCATGGCGGATGGCGTATTCCTTAATGTGCGCGGACGCAGAGGGGTTCTTAGGTATGCGAATTGCGGTTAAAAGCTCATTCGGCATGAGACCGGTTATGAAGTAACTGAGGAAAAACGCCTCAGCCGGGATGGCGCGGATTCCGTCTACAGATTCTACAATGAATTCAAAGTCCAGTAAACGGGCCAGAACAGGAAGTTCGGCTGCGGGATCGGCATGCGCTAAACTTCCCCCTATGGTTCCTCTCGTGCGGATGGCGGCGTGGGCAATGAGACGCTCTGCCTCGACGATAACCGGGCAATGGGCTTCAATGAGCGGACTTTCTTCAAGTTCCCAATGACGTGTTAGTGCCCCAACGACCAAATGGGACGGATCGTCGTGTATTTGGCCCAGTGCAGGTATCTGGTTTATATCGATGAGCACATCAGGATGGGCTAGGCGCATGTTCATCATAGGAATTAGACTTTGCCCTCCGGCCAATATTTTGGCGTTAGGGTATTGGTTCAGTTGGTGGAGTGCTTCATCAACTGTTGCCGGACGATAGTAGCTGAAGGGTGCTGGCTTCACCGGCGGTCACCTCCTTTTAGCTCCTGGAGCGATTGATATAACCGTCCCGGGGTAATGGGAGCCACATTTAACTTCAAGTGCAGATCACGAAAGGCGTCTTCAACCGCAGATAGGATTAGCGCTTGCGAGGGGATGATGCCCGCTTCCCCCACCCCTTTGTAACCACCGGGATTACTGGGAGCAGCATGATTTTGGTGATAGATTTCAATGTCAGGACTTTCATTGGCCCCTGGGAGTCGATAATCGAGGAATGATGTGGTGAGTGGTTGGCCGTCTGGGCTGTATACCATTTCTTCATATAGCGCAGTTCCCAATCCCTGCACCGTCCCTCCGATCACTTGGCCGTTAGCCAATAACGGATTAATAATCGTCCCGCCATCGTGCACGATAACATAGCGTTCGATGCGAATATCGCAGGTGTTCGGATCGACGTTGACGATAATCGCATGACATCCGAACCCATACGTCGGGGTTTGCGATGTGAAGGAATCTTCATAGGCGAGTGGTTCAAGATGATCCATCTCGCGATGACGTGCCAGGTCCGCCCAACTTAACGATAGACTGGGGACCCCTTCGACGAAGAAACGGCCGCTTTGACAAAGGATGTCATCGACATGAGCTTCTAACAGATCGGCGGCCCGAGCCTTTGCCTTCTTGAGAAACCCCTCACTACTGATGCGGGCAGCATTGCCCGCCATGATCATGGTGCGGCTACCAAAGGTTCCAATACCCTTATCTATTTGACCGGTGTCACCTTCGACGACCGTAATCTGGTCCAAGGGAAGGTCAAGCGCCTCAGCAGCAACTTGAGCGAGACTGGTGCGATGTCCCTGGCCTTGACCAGTGGCTCCTGTAGTCAGCAAGATACCACCATCGGGTTGCAATGTGAGCCGCACATTTTCAAATCCGAATCCAGCCGAAATCTCCACATAGTTGGCGATCCCTAATCCCAGCCGCTGGCCTTTGTGTAGACTCTCCTCTTGGCGACGGCGAAACGTCTCAGTGTCAATTCTCTCTATCGCTTCGGAAAAGGCGATGGGGAAGTTCCCGGAATCGTAGATCATATCGGGAATGCCTACAGTATAGGGGAGATCGTCGGCCCGGACGAGATTCTTTTCGCGGATGGCGATGCGATCGAGGCCGAGGGCATCCGCTGCCCGGTCTAACATTCGTTCAATGACATAGTGTCCTTGAGGGCGACCAGCCCCCCGATATGGGGCTTGCGGCACTTTATTGGTCATGACTGCATACCCGTGAATTTCTATGTTCGGGATGCGATACGGTCCAGGAATGTTGCGCGCGGTGGTGCGGGACACGAGCACGCCCCCTCCAGGGTATGCCCCGTTATCTTGATAATAGGTATCACTGATACCGACAATGGTGCCATCATGCATCAATCCTAATTCCACATCATGAATCTGTTCGCGCTCCTGATAGGTACTGAGAAATTCTTCAAAACGGTCTCCATTCCATTTTATTGCCCTTTGATAATGGTGAGCGAAAAAGCATACTAAGGCTTCTTCGGGATAGGAGCCGTTTTTCACACCAAATCCTCCGCCAACATCAGGTGCGATGACATGCACTTGAGATTTCTCAAGCTGGAGTAATTGCGCGATACGTTCTTGTGCGCGATGCACTGACTGGGTGGAATGGTATACCAAAAGCCCACCCGTGTTCGGATCAAACTGGGCCGCAATGCCTCTTGGCTCCATGGGCTGCGCGGACACTCGACCCATCTTCAGCGTGGCGCGTATGACATGATCGGCGTGGGCTAGAGCGGCCTTTCCGTCGCCGCTTTGATATTCCACGGTATCGAGGATATTGCTGCCAAATTCGGGATGAAGTTTTGTGGCGCTGGATACCGCATCCTCCGCTTGCGTGAGTACTGGCAATGGCTCGTAGGAGATTTCGACGCGTTCAATCGCATCTTCAGCGAGGTAACGATTGTCCGCCAAAATGGCGACAATGGGTTCGCCGACATATCGTACCCGCTGATCGGCGAGCGGAGTGGGCGCAATCGGCTCCATTCCTGGTATGGGTTGTTTTAGCCGCTCGAACGATTCGGCAGTGAGAACGGCATGCACTCCCACAAGCTCTTTGGCTTTATCGAGACGAATGCTTTTAATCAGCGCATGTGGATGGGGGGAGCGTACCAGGGCCATCGTCCACTGGTTATCAAACTCGATGTCGCTCACATAGCGTCCTTGTCCACGAATGAGGAAAAGATCTTCTGCGCGAGGTACAGGACGACCAATCCAATGATTTTCAGATCCGGGCATGAGACCACCTCACTTTCGGTTTCCTCTCCATTATAGCGGGAGGCGAGAAACGAGAGATGGGGGATTCTGCAAAAAACGTGTCAATGTTCGAAGTTATGGGTAGGAGGTGATACAAAATGGCGGAGTTGCTCACTCCCGTGCGAATGCTTCT
>NZ_JBYCKN010000007.1:0-9069 GCF_057473405.1 Sulfobacillus sp. TH-112 | reverse complement strand
GTTCAATCGCCGAAAACACTTCGCGTGCTTCTTCAATCACTCTCTCTAACTCCATGTGATCCGCCAGGGTAATGGTTCCGCGAAAATTCACCTTGACAATGGTGTGTGTCTTATCGCTGATGCTATCCAAAAACTGCTGAAGGACCTGTTCTGCCGAGCCGAAATCCACGTCCAGCATCTTTTCGATGAAGTGCCAGGTTCCCGTGGCCACGCTCTTTACATGAATTTCCCCGGGTGCGAGATCGACCACCAGAATATTGCCCGAATCAATTTCATCATAATCGGTAGGCTCAGGAGCTCCTGAGTACCAAACGCGGCCACTATTCCCACAAGAAGTCGTAGAGTGACGATCTCCCAAAGCTAAATAGTGCAGTCTCCCCTCGTCCATCGCCCGTTCCACGTGTTCCACGTTGATGACACCTAAGAGTTCGTGGCCTCCCATCTGCAGGGTACTCCCATGCCCCACCATGATTCGCAAGCGGCCCCCCGAAGGACCAAGACGATTCACGACGACCGACACCCGATCTTCCACCTGCTGCTTTGACATCCACGGCACCCCGACAATTTCTAATGCATCGTCAACCACAATAGGCTCTTCGTTGTCAATCACCTGTACGTGCGCCGGTTTCCCACGAAGGAACTCGGCGGACTGATAAATGCTCAAAGCCCCCAGGGGATCATGATTTCCCGGCAGTAAATAGACTGGTACCGGAATCTCTTTCATCGCGTCTAGGGCACGGCGAACCGTCCGCGGCCGTAACTGATGGGTTTCAAATACATCGCCCGCCACGACAACAAATTGAGCATTTTCATCACGGGCTATTTGTCCAATCCGGCGAATGGCATTTTCACGCGCCTCGGAAAATCGAGCCTGTCCATCCTCATCCAGAAAATGTCGTTTCATGCCAATCTGCCAGTCAGCGGTATGAATAAATCGCATAAAAGCTCGCCCCTCCTCAAAGCCATGGTCAGTTTCATTCCTAGTCGTTTCTGACTTTTTCGTGACCACCCCGGGAATTTCCTTCCCTAGGTCGAAAATCACGCCCGGAGCCCCCCTCTCGCACCTATTCCCGATGCTCTTCCCGGGCTGTGTGGTATCGTGATGGAAAATGCGGCCATCTTCGGTGTCGCTTTTCAGCATTAAAATTTATTTCAGGTCAGGAACGCCATCACACCTCATGTCCGTCGCCAATATGGCAAAGAGCAGGGAATCGCGTCTCTTACCGTCGATCCACAAATGTTCTCGAATGTATCCTTCATATCGCATCCCCGATTTTTCTAGCACACGGTGTGAACCCACATTATCGGGATGTGCAGTGGCGTAGATACGGTGAAGGTGTAACTGGTGAAACCCAAATTGAATCAGTAGTCGGGCGACTTCCGTGCCGTACCCTTTACCCCAGTGACCTCTGTTTATGACATAACCGATATCGCCCACTTGGTGCGTATGGCTACGAATCGTGATTCGCGCTCCCCCGATGAGCACGCCCGTCTCATCAATAGCCCCCAATTCGAAGTGATGTCTATGCCCCTCGTATTGAGCCCCACTCACGGTGGCCATGAGAAACTGCTCTGTCTCCTCAGGAGTCTGGGGGGCAAAGACCAAATAACGGGTCACCATGGGATCTGAGGCATATGCACTCACCGAATCCTGGTCATCCATTAAAAAATCGCGCAGTGTCACACGAGGCCCTTTGAAGGGAAGGGACGGGGTCTCTTGATCTGTCATCGATGAGCGCTCCCTTTCTCTCCGAACTCCGCTATCTTTTCGTCCAGCCACACGGTCCCCATCCCGGCGGCGATTACCGCGAGACACGCAAATGGCAGTGAAATCTCTCGATCCCAGGATACTTCTCTCCCAATGAAGAAGTCTCAAAGCCATATCGTCGGTAGAATCCGATGGCCTCCGCATCCGTCTCTGCCACTATCTCCCTAAGCCCATGGAGAGCGATTAACCGATCGAGCATCTCGCTGGCAATGCCTTGGTTTCGATAAGGTGCCTCGACGGCAATGTGAAGAATTTCACCCAGTCCAGAATGCTCTCTGAAGCCGACAATACCGAGAGGCTCATCGTCTGCCCTGATGGCTACATAAAGCACAGCAGAGGATTGGCTATATTGGTCAAGGACTCTCTCCACCTTCTCTAGATGGGGCGATCCTAGGGCGTATGACAATAATTGCCTGATTGTCGTTATTGGAACCTGACTGGTATGATACTGTGGCATTTTAGCGACCATATTCCCTCCTTCTTAACCCCTAGCCGACGTATAGTTTCCCACAGGATAGCGTATAACGCCCTCACCCAGCGTCGCCATCACGCATCAGAATAACCCCTGTACCGCTCTCGTCTCTTTGCAAGCATGAAAAAAGGCGACGTCATGGCGATGATCACCAGCGATCCATACCATCTTACGGATTACATTTCACCCTCTAAAGGTAGGACGTAATCCTTGCCATCTCTCCGACGCCATTTTTATGACAGCTCTCACGCGGTAAAGACATAATGGTCCACGTCGATGACGGGTTGATAGCCGATACGTTGATATATCGCATTAGACGTCGGATTGGCTAGGTCTGTAAAAAGAAAGACTCGACGATACTCAGACTGCAACAGGCTTTCTGTTAAGGTCGCCACCACCCACGATCCATAGCCTTTGCCGCGGCGATGGGGTGGGGTGTATACCGGCCCTAGCCGGATACCGGTACCGGTGGGTCCACTATAACCCGCGATACTAACTACCTGGTTCTCCTCTTCCCAGAGCCAGTAACCAGCCAAAGGAAAGCCCGCGTCAAGACGACCTTGAACCGTCGCCTCCACTTGACGAGAATCTGGCTCTTGAAGAGCTTCCTCAGTGAACCCGCTCATCAAGGCGACAACATCCTTGGTATCGAGCGCTTCTGCCCATCGTCCCTTACCGTTCACCGGGTGCTGTGGTAAATGTACGTGCTGTATCTCATAAATACGCTCCTGCACGACCAGCGCACATGTCGCCTTCTTGTCCTCGACCCATCTTTGACAGATGATGGCTGCGCTCTCTCGTGGCCCTAGAACCCCTGAGAGGGTAACCTCTGCTTGACTAAGAAAGCTCGCTAGGGCCTGGGTAGGCTCCGTCGAACTAGTCCAAGATAAGATGAGCGGATGAGATGCATCCGTTTTTATAGCCACCAGTGCTATCCCCTCGGGCCCCTCCACATAGACCATTACGTCGGGCGGTTCTTCCACCGCAGTCTGATTTAGAAGCCCCAAGATGAGGTTGTTGGCCGCCTCATGTGTACGCAAGATGGGTTCAACGAAGTGACGAAATGTGACAAGATCCACTTCGCGTGTGACGGTATAGGTCATAGCGACTCTCCTTGTTGAATTCTCTGCGGCTTGGCCGATTACTCCATCAGCCTCAACCTATCTTATATGACGCCTATCATATTATCTCGAAATTCCCGTCTGGCGCATCCACACATAACCGGGGACTATGCCATCACATGCTCCCAAGAGTCATTCCTCAACTCTTAGTCATTGCCCTCTCTTTCCCCGAATCCTCCATATAGGCCCCTCTCTTCCGTCCCTCATGTGATACGGAGGAAGCGCGACAAGCGCGCCTCCCTTCACACTCAATACTCGATCGAAAAGCCGCTAGGCGGATTGTTCGGAGGTCAGTTGGACATCACGGAGTCTCGAACCCACACCCCAGGGAATAAAGATGACAACCGAGACTACGACCACAATCAAACTCCCGACGTCAAAGCTCACAATCGACTTCGCCCCCACGCCTCCGATATAGGTCATCACGAGTAGAAACAGCATATAAACCACATACCAGAGCGCCTGAATAATTCCTTGTCGCACCTTATAAATAATGCCGAATACCACGGAAGCCAAGAGCACCAATATGATGGCGTACGGCACGGAAGGCCAACCACTCCAATAGACAATGAGCGAGGCCGATACAAATGCTAGTATCGCTACCACTTGCTTCGCAAAGGACGGTGATGCTCCACTGCGAAAGCGTGCCATCATCACAATCGGGTTCACCGAGAATCCCAAATACCCGCCCACCACGGCGTCACTGATGAGCCCATAGATGGAGGGGAGGGGTGCGGCAATAAATGCCATGATCGCGCCAACCACCGTAAAGACAATAAGTGACCACGCGGGTACGGCGTAGTCCTGGTTTAATTGCTGCAATCGTCGACTCACAATCCCTGACCGACTCATGGCATAGAGAATACGACTCCCTGACCCCTGATAGATATAGCCCGTAATAAAGGGCCCAAGAATGGCGACAACGGCGGTTAACGCAATCAACCAGCCGTAATTGCTGCCGTGTGCTAAGAGTAAGAACGGATTCCCTGGAATGCTTGATACGGAGGCCCAGTCTCCCGGATGAATATGCACGGTTCCCCAATTTAGCGCCACGATAAAGGCCAGCGCAAACAGCAGATATATAATGGTTTGCCCGACTACCACCCAGACGATAGAGCGCGCCATCTCCTTTGACGAGGTCACTTCACCACCGTAGTCAGGAATCACACGAATTCCCCCAAACGCGAACATTGCCAAAGGAATCGCCGTCCATATCCCGCGAATACCAAAGGGGGTAAATCCCCCAAAATGCACTAGATTACCAAAATGCGCCATGGTGATAAACCCGATCGCCGCGAGTACATAAAGTGCGGTTTTGATTACCCCAACCAGATTGGTCGTTCGAGCAAAAATCTTTACCCCATAGTAGTTAAATGGCAGAAACAGCAATACTAAAATAATACCGAGCACGCCCCCCAAAATCGTGGGGTTCCCTCCCGCAGCAATGAGATGCGGCCAAAAATAATTAATACCTTCCACCGTGGCTAATGCTTCGACAGGTGGAATGAAAAGATACCACACCAAATCCGCAAATGCATTGAGCATATTGGTTGCGCGGCCATGGGTGTATAAACTATAGCGCGATGGACCTCCGGCTTCTGGATACGCTCTCCCCAATTCCATATAGGTTAATGCGACGAATAAATACATAATGGCCCCAATCAGCCAGGCTAAAATTGCCCCAGGTCCGGCATCAGCGGCCATTCCAGCGTTACTAAAGAACACACCAGTGCCAATCGCGCCCGCAATGCCTAAAATCAACAGATCGCGAAACTTCAACACCCGTTTAAGTTCCATAACCATCCTCCCACGATTATTCGCTTTATTTTGGCAAATGACTCAATACTCAGTATAATCGTTTACGATGGGAGAAATCTATGCCATCCCTGGCATTCGTCACTGGTGTAAATCGAGCGACGAAACACGACCAAAATAAACATTTAATGAAGCCGTGCTCTAAAGAAAGATTGAGTCTAATTGCACAAAATATTCATGTTTCGCGATATCATAACCTCCAAACGTCATCTCAAGGATTCCCTTGAGAGCTGGTAGACACGAAAGGATAATGATGGCATGAGAGAGACCGCCGATGTGATTATTATAGGGGGCGGCCTTATCGGCTTATCCATCGCCTATCATTTGGTAGCGCAAGGAATGCCCAATGTGCTGGTGTTAGAACGTGGTTCCCTATGGGCCTCTGGGTCATCCTCACGCAGTGCCGGAGGTGTACGTCTACAGTTTTCTCTACCGGAGAGCATCCGATTTTCTCAATATGGGCTGTCCATGTTTAAGGACTTTGAAGCCCAATTCGGCATTTCCTCATCTCTTAAGCAATGCGGCTACTTATTCGTCACCCAAGACCAGCAAAAGTGGAACAAAATGGTGGATATAGTGAAAATGCAAAGAAATTTAGGTGTCCCTGTTGAGACGCTCAGTCCCCATGACGTGCGTCGTCGCTATGGATACATCCACATGCCCGACCTGGCAGGGGCCACCTTTTGCGCCGAGGACGGCATTGCCGATCCCGGCGCGGTGGCCTATGGTTGGCTCACGCGATCCAAAGCATTGGGAGCGACAATCCGACTAGATAGCGAAGTTACGCAAATTATTTCTGACCATGGGTCCGTAAAAGGCGTGGTCACTCGCGACGGGATCACCATCTCTGCTCCTGTGGTGGTCAATGCCGCGGGACCCCAAGCGCACCATGTGGGTGTCTTGGCTGGTATCAACCTGCCGGTCCTCCCCTATCGGCGCTGTGTCTATGTCACTGATGAATTTACCGGACTTCCTTCGGATATCCCCATGACCTTAGAATTTGAAAATACCTCATACATTCGACGCGAGGGCCGCTCCATATTGATGGGTATGTCTGATCCGGCCGAGCCCCCAAGTGAAAATACGGAACCCGACCAATACTGCCTCGAGAACCTGGTCAGCACGGTGCTCCCCTGGGTCCCGGCACTAGAAAATGCGACTATCATGCGCGGGTGGGCCGGGCTCTACGAAGTCTCACCTGACGATAACGCCATCATTGGTGAAGCTGAGTCCTTATCTGGTTACTATTACGCGGTAGGATTTAGCGGACATGGATTTATGCATTCCCCGGCCGCCGGACGTGTCATTGCCGAACTTATCATCGGAAAAGCCCCATTTGTCAACCTAAGCCCATTCTCGCTGAATCGATTTCAACGTCAGACCGCGCGTGAAACCTTTGTCATTTAGTACACATCCGTCAGTCCCAATAGCATTGTGGATGAGTGCGACTGCCTGAGCTGCACTCTTCGCTGCGCGAGGCCCGCGACCCATAAGCGACGATCGATACCATAGTGTCCTCGCATCTGGCTCATTCCCATGCGGGGATAGAGAGGGTTTTCACACTCTCTAGGTTCCGTATTAGCCATTCGCGGTCCGACGTTTTCGATACCAATTGCGCCGTCTGCAGGGCCAATTGGAGATGCTCATCTCGACGGACCGCGTCACCCTGTAATGCATAGGCCCGCGCCATCGCCTCATAGGCAAATCCTCGGTCAAATTCTTCCAAAGAGTGTTCCTGGCACCACTGAAGAGAGGATGTGGCATAGTGTAGAGCCTGTTCTGCCCTTCCGACCAAGGTATAGACCCGCGCCAATTGCCAGTCTCCCCGCGCAAAATGCACCGGTTCTCCGACCACCGCCCAGTGATATCTTGATGCATGGGCCATGTGGATCATGAGGTCATCTTCAGTGGCGGTGCGATCCACCTTATCCATGAGATCCCAGGTCTCATTGAACAAATCAGCGGCCAATTGGCGGTGCATCTCCCGATCTTCTAGTGCTGTCGGCGTATTAATGTGTTGTCACTCCTACCTCAATGTTTTGTCTTGTTTGGGTACCTTTTTGCAGTATTTCAAGGTCTTTCACTTCGGTTCCCTCTCGAACTGTCTTGCGTCGCTCGCATCATGCCCAGAAAAGACACGTTGCAGGCTAGGCGGTATAGGATCTCCGTGGTCGCGATAAGACTCAACCAGACTACCCACGACATCTTGGGCAATCTCTGTGGCCTCCGTTTTGGTTCGCCCCTGCGCGACAAGTCCTGGGACTTCATCGCTCGTCACGAGATAGCCTCCCTCGGGAAGTTGATCAATTAAAAACCGGACCAATACCTCAGACATTGCAAAAGCCTCCTACGATACGGTTCAAGATAGTCGTTTTCTTACTTTAGTTAAGTATAGCACGCACCGAATTTTCTGCCGCTCCAACTCGCCGAGACATCTGTGCCCTGTCGACCCGCATCTTACCGAAGCGTTGAGCCCCTCCGCTGTCCGAAAACTTAGCTCCGTCCCTTGGGGCCCCGCGCCCCACACCACGTGCTCTGGGTGTCCCATAACCATACGGTGCTGACTCATTGTCCCGACGACAGCCCCTAATAGTCCTTGTTTAACCGCGGACTATGCCACGGGCTGTGATAGCATCAAAATATGGAGTGATTGTACTGCCCTAGATCGGTCAAGGAAAAGCATCGTGATATTATTGATGTTTCAATGACAGGAGGAATACCATGAAACAGCCATCCCAATTACCACCCGACATACAAGTCCTCATTGACACCCTATTCACCACCCGCGATCCGAACGGGAAGGTTACCCGTGATGCCCTTGTGTTATACACGGAGTATCATCTGTCCCCACAAGAATGGAGTCACACAACCTTCATGCAAATGGCCCACGACCGTCCATGGGCTCCCCGCACCATCGATCACCGGTGGGGATTGTTCAAACGACTAATCACGGCCCTCAACGAGTCGGGAACAGCCGACAAAGCTGCTTCGCAACAGCGGGACGTGCGGCCGGCAGGTAAGCAACCGCACACAAGCCCGGAGGTATCAACGCAACAACGGAGCCGGACTCGCATGCCGGACTCGCCATCGATGCAAGCGCATGCTCTGATGGGGTCGCTGATGACCGGGTTGCGATCTCAGGGATGGGATGGTGTGGCGGACCAATTCGACATGGCCGTAGGACGAGGCATACTCGTCAGCTGCCGCGTCGCCCTAGAACACATGCTGGAAACATTGGGCGTAGATCTTCAAAATCAGAACCTGGCCAATGCCATCAATCTCTATGCAGCGACAGACCAGAACTTGGTCAAGAAAATGCATCTTGTACGCACGGCAACGAACTATGCGGATCACCGCAACTACGAAGTAACATGGCAGGCGGTGCTCAGCGGACTGCACGCGTGGGAGGATCTGGCCAATACTCTATTTCGCCAATCATCACAGTAAGACGCGTAGTTAAACGGTGAGGGAGACCCTAAAAGCGGCCTCTCCTGTCCATAATTTTGTCCTCGTCTTTCGGCTCCGCACTCTCTTGGCGACGGCTCATGGTGACGGGCGGAGTAAAACTGGAGTTTTTTGGGTATTTTGAAGGCAAAATACAATGTCCTCCGATCCTCGTGTGCCTTTAACTGATTCTTGGCCACGAAATAAACCACAAGATAGCCAAATCATACGACATATTCCTGGGAGCGACCTAGCCTAATCTTCTGATAATGGCAAAGATCTCGTTACTTTCCTGTCCACCCAAGTAGCGTAAAGAGAAAGTCAATGGCACGGTATTTCCGGGTTGTGGTACCCCGATCTAACCCCCGTTAAGTGAACACGAGCGATCTCTCTCGACGATTTTCGTAATATTGCATGGCTTTCCGTGGTTTCCACGACCGCTCACGGCG
>NZ_JBYCKN010000006.1:0-20576 GCF_057473405.1 Sulfobacillus sp. TH-112 | reverse complement strand
TAAGTTTTTTTGTCGGATTTGCTGCGCCTCTTCTGGAGGTGGTTTTAAGAGACGTAACGTTTGATCAATGAAGGTTGCTTGATCCATCTTTACAAAAGGATTCGCTTGGCGTTCATAGCCAATGGTAGAATGCGGGCTCTTGTTCATAAAAATTCCCCCACACGGCGAAGAACCATAGTGGGCAGGCCATAATTCAGTCCAATCCGGCAGTTCCAACAACCGATGTATGGTGCCAAACTGATCTCCCGCCGCGGCACGAATCGCATCATCGGTCGCCTCCGCTAAGTCCGGGCGGCCCACATCCCCCACAAAGAGGCTATCCCCTGACAACACGGCCCAAGGTTCCTGCCCACGGCGAAGATCGCGAATTATCAGCGAAATGCTGTCCGGCGTATGCCCCGGAGTCTCCCATACTTCAGCCGTCAACGACCCAAATTGCAATACCTCTTTGTCATGGAGTGGCTGAAATGAAAATTCCGCAGGCGCTCGTTGACTAATTGCGTGGGGGACATTAAGCATCCCCGCGAGTTCCTGTGCACATGAAGCATGGTCAGCGTGAACGTGGGTTTCAATCACCATGGTCACATCAACCCCTAAATCTTGCGCTTGGAGTACATAATGTTCGGCGCCAATCGCGCCTAACGGATCCACAATCATGCCCTGACCTGTGACTTCATCGCCCACAATATAAGAATTACATCCTAGTTCAGGATTTCTTACGGTTAACCAGATCATACGTCATCTCCTTTCCCCAACGAGGCATCTCGCTGCATCTCACCCTTTTGTGGAAATTCCCTAAGACCGCTATATCTCGCACCATCCAAGTGCCAAGATTCGTCTTGTTTACATTATATATATACCCGCCGCGGTATGCCAACCGAAGAATTAACTTAATCGTCTGTGACTCCCGCACCCCAAAACATGGCCGATTTGCTATGCATCGATGCGTTCCTAATTTGGCACCATCGACACCTGATCTGCTAAAACAACAAATTCATCACCAGAATCGAGACCTACGACAAAGCCTACCCTCCGTCAGCATAACCTCTTGGATGAGGTGGCGACGCCAATTGAATCCAAACGCCGTCTACCTATACTCAGGGTCATCCGCCTCTCTAATACCACTACGATCACCGACGCTGGAATTGAGCAACGCGTGTGTCGTAGTCTTTCGTCTCATACACAGCATCTATGCGCTCTTGCGCTGCAAGTTTGTCCATTGTCCCCTCCGTGATTGTCTGTATGATATGTTTCATACCAGAGACAGCGGGCCAGCTATTATGATGCAATGCGGTAAGATACTGATGAACATAGGCTTCGAGTTGGTCTTCGTTGACGACAAAGTCAACCAATCCCAAACGCCACGCTTCGTCGGCCCCGACAAGTCGTCCTGAGACTAAGAGGTCCAAAGCTCGTGCCCGACCCACCCTCTCCATCAATTCTTGGGTCTCTGTTGGGCCATAGACAATCCCTAGTTTCGCAGGGGTCACTCCCATGCAAAGGCTATCACTGGCAAATCGCAAATCGGCCGCTAAGGCGATTTCTGCCCCTCCTCCCACACAGCGTCCATAAATCATGGCGAGCGAAACGGCCTTTAGTTCGCGAATAGCCGTGATGGCTCGGTGCACCCAGTCATCATAGACCCGGATATCGTGTAGGGTCTTTCGGACCTCACCAAATTCCTTAATGTCCGCACCCGAGGAAAACGCTTCGCGTCCTTCCCCCCGAATAACCACTGCATGGATGTTGGGATGATCAGAGAGTCGTACCGTCACTTCATAGAGTTCTTGCCACATCCTCAGCGATAAGGCGTTCAAGCGATCAGGCTGGGCAATGGTCATGTAGGCCGTCGGCTCATCATACCGAATCTGAATGGAACCATTCATAACGGCATCACACGGCGTGACTGCTGCCACTCTTCGGTCAAACTCTCCACAGCCTGATTGGCATTGCGAATGCAATCAGGCACCCCTACGCCATCAAAATAGGCCCCGATCAACCGCAAACCACGAAAGGTCTGCAAATGACGCCGCAACGCGTGAATACGGCTATGATGTCCGATCCAATATTGCGGCATTCCTGCCGGGATCCGGAACACCCGCTGATATTGGGGCATATCGGTCACTCCCATGATGTATCCCATCTCACGACCAAATTGAGCCAGTATACTATCGTCGCTCTGGGCTAAGAGGCCTCGTTCGCCGGCCCGACCATAAAATCCACGAATCGGAACCAGCGGGCTTTCATCAGCATAGGCCCATTTAGATTTCACCCAGGTGCCGGCCGTCATTCCTACGCCTTCACCGGCCGGAATTAAAAATCCCGTCTTATCCAAAGAACGATTAAATGCCTCTGGGTGATATACGGCCCCCACCACAGCCAAATCTGCATAAGCAATCCCAGAGAGAATATTCCTGCATGATTCCTCTAAGAATCCCAACATCTCGGCTGCTCGATAAGAAGGCACCGCGACAATGACATCGGTAGCTTCATAGCGTTGCTGATTTGAATCCACCAACTGATAGACTCCTTGATGATGCTCAATGGAGAGAATCGGCGTGTTCTTATGAATAGCGACACGGTCCACTAGAGACCTCTCCAGCGCCTTCACCAAAGACCCCATGCCTTGGTTCAAGGTAAGAAAAAGACCGCCGCCCAGGGGTTGAGCCACGTTGTGCGCTGCTTTCAGTGCCGTCTTCTGACCTTCCTGGATCAAGCTCCGCGCTCGCGATTGATAGGTCAACAGCTGAGGAGCCGTCACTCGGGCACTTAACTGATCAATGTCTCCGGCATAGATGCCTGCCAAAATTGGCGCCGCAATGCGTTTCACGTAGGCATCACCCAACCGATACCGTAACAATTGTCCTAACCCAATGTCCTCTGTAATGCGTTGTCGCGGTAATACGAAGTCCCCCATCAGACGCATCTTTTCAACCCGATTGAGTAGGGGCGATTGGCGCAAGGAGGCCACATCGGTGGGAATGCCGGCTTGCACCCCTCGCGGAATTTCGTGAAAACGACCCCCATGAAAAATATAGGCGCCACGAAATTGAGGGTTCTGGCCGATCAAATACGATCCCAGCCCCAATTCCCGGGCCAATTTCTCTGCCTCCGGTTTTCGACGCAAGAACGAATCGGGGCCACCTTCGAGAACGACACCCTGACTATTATCTGTTTGAATCACGCCACCAATCCGTTCTGCCGCTTCAAAAAGCATCACCTCCATCGGAGTTCTGCCCTCGGATTGCAGTAGGCGATATGCAGCTGAGAGACCACTAATGCCACCGCCGATAATCGCCACTCGTCGTGTCATTGGCTATAGGCCTCCACCAAATCTGCCAAAATCTCGATAAACTGTGCATCAGTATTTAAAGACGGTGTCCGTTCAATATGCATCCCCAGCTTTCGTGCATGGGACTGCGCTTGAATGTCGAGATCGTATAGCACCTCTAAATGGTCCGACACGAACCCTGCAGGGCAGATTAACGCTTGCTTGAATCCATCTTGCGCCATCATCGTCAATTTGTCTAAAATATCTGGGCCCATCCATGGCTCCCGGGTTCGCCCTGCGCTTTGCCAAGAAAAAGTATAGTGGGATTCCCCCAATGCGCGGGCCACCATCGTTCCGGTTTGTCGCAATTCATGAGGATAGGGGTCCTTATCCCGCAAGATTCGCTGAGGCAGACTATGCGCGGAAAAGATGACCGGTAAGTTGCGACGTTCCTCAGCCGTAAATCGCTCGCGAACTAAATGAACCCGCGAGGCTAATAATTGAATCAACTGGGGATGGGTTCCCCAACGCGTGATCGGCCGAAACTTTAGCGGCCTCTCCAGTTGGCGGATGGCCTCCTCTGCCTCAGCAACATAGGTGCCCACACTCATTTTCGAAAAATGCGGGGCGAGCACCAGCCCCACCGCCTGTTCCACCTGATCTCGCTCCATGGCGGCAATGCCCTCTTTAATAAAAGGAGAGGAATGCTTCATCCCTAAGTACACCTGATAGCTCTTCTCTCCATGGCGCGCATTCAGCAATTCTTCCAACAGGACCGCTTGCTGTTCCGTAATGTGGAATAGGGGGGACACTCCACCAATCGCGTCATATCGCGACAGCAGATCGTGTAATTGCGCTTCACTCGGCGCGTTGCCATGACGAATGTGCGTATAGTATCTCATAACATCGTCGGACCCATGAGCGGAACCGTATGCCATCAACAACACACCTAAGGTCATGCCTCGATCCCTCCTCGTGATGACGCGGGCAAAAAGCGCCCATTATCATGCACCCATTTCACCAACTGCCGTAAGGTCGCGGGATCGGTCTCTTTAGGAACCCCGTGTCCTAAATTGAAGATGTAACGGTGATCCCCCGCCATTGACGCTAAGATTTCTTCAACGCCTGCTTGAACCGCGCCGGATCCTGCCAGAAGGCGCTCCGGATCCAAGTTGCCTTGGATCCCTATGTGCGGCCCCAGTCGGCGGCGAGTGTCCGGTAAAGAACTACGCCAATCCACCCCTATCACCGTGGCCCCACTGTCGGCCATGGCATCGAGAAGATGTTCCGTTCCCACACCGAAATAAATCAGCGGCACAACTGACGACGACAAGGCCCCAAAGATCCGCTTCATATGTGGCGCAACAAATCGCATGTAATCGCTTAATGAGAGCGCTCCAGCCCAACTGTCAAACACCTGCAGCGCACTGGCTCCGGCACGTACCTGAGCTTTAAGATACCCGATTACCATCGCGCTTAACTGCGCCATCAAGGCATCAAACGCATCTGGATGGCTCCACATGAGCTCTTTGGTAAAACGATATGTTCGTGAGGGCCCCCCCTCAACCATATAACTCGCTAGCGTGAAAGGAGCGCCGGAGAATCCAATCAGTGGTATGGCGTCAAGACGCTCCACTGTCCGAATGATGCCCTCGAACACGTAGTCGAGATGTCTTTCATCGAACGGGGTAAGGCGCTCAACCTGATCCATCGTCCGAATGGGATCAAACACGATAGGCCCAACATTCTCCTTAATATCGAAGGCCACCCCGAGCGAATCCAAAGGAATCATGATGTCGGAAAATAAAATGGCCGCATCAACGCCCAAATCCTCCACCGGTCGAACCGTGACTTCGGCAATCAGTTCGGGGGAGCGTGCCAATTCCAACATGCTGTGCGTCTTCCTCAGTGCCTGATACGATGGCTGATAGCGACCCGCCTGACGCATAAACCATACCGGAATGGTATCATGCACCTCTCCGCGACAGGCGCTTAAAAACCGACTCTCCCTCATGCCCACTTAGTCCCCCTTATGTCGGAAAAATTATAGCACACAGGCCCTTCTTTCCCTGTGGCGCGAGCTAGTTTCCATGCGGCAAGGGAGCGGCGGGGATGAGGTTCCAAATATTTAAATCAAAAGAGTCTTTTGAGGTGGTGGTTTGAATCTGATCGGTGTTGAAGCTCACGGCCTCAATCACCGGATCGACCCCTTGAGAGATCCAAAAGCTGACCAGTCCGGTTTCCGAATTTTGTCCTTTAGGATAAAAGTGTCGCGAAAGAGAAAACTGAGCACTTAAAATGACCGGATTGCTTCCCGAGATAGTCACATCACGAAGCGACACATTCGCCTGAATCGAAGAAATATCAGCCGATGACTGAACCGTGCGATCCTGCTGCAAAATCCATGCGGAAAGGCGCGCCGCCTCCGTACCCGGTGCTGTAATTTTTTGCAATGCCATATCGGCTTGGTGCGACGGGAGTTCCGCTTCCCAACGCAAATATGATGCTCCAAGTTTGGACAATGCTTGCACTTGATGTCTCTGGAAGATCTCATGATGAATTTCGATGGCGCCAAAAATCACCACGCCCACACCCACAAGATATACCCACCATCTCTTCATATCTCTAGTATACTGAATAACCTCCTCCGTCAACAGGCTAAATCAAAGGCAGCAGGGAGAAGAGAACTCCTAAAACAATAACCACTGTAGCGATCATGCGTAACACATAAGGCGACATGCGAAGTCCCCAGTGACTCCCCATAGTACTGCCGATAGCAGAGCCAATGACAATCGGTATCGCAAGACGCCAATCGATGAGATGCTGGCCAGCTCGAATTAATGAAGATATGAGCGCGAGATAGAAAATCACTTGTAATACGGTTGCTACCACCTGCCGATAGGGTAGTGGAGTGCTCCACAACATCAAGGGAATCAACAAGAATGATCCGGGCATACCGGTAACACCAGAAATAATACCGATCAACGCGGTACCGCCATATAGGCGCATAGGATGGATTTTCACGACTCCGGCCACTTTTGACGCCGGTCGCCACCACAAAAAGATGGTCCCTAGGAGAGCAACCCCCAGGTCCAGCGCCAATAATCCGTGACCACCCCAGTGATAGGACCAAAGGCTCGTCATCAGCGCCGCCACCGTGCCAGTAGCCCCCATCATCCGAGCCTTGTTCCGATCAATGATCTTTTCTCGACGATAAACGCGACTTGCGCGGTAGGCGGACATCATCGCACCTAGCGATGCCAGCCCGGCAATATTGGCGGTGCTCACGTCCGCCCACCCTTCGCGGTGTAGCCACAAAAGCACCGGAACCATCAAAATGGCTCCGCCGAGACCAGCGCCTGCCGCCAAGAATCCGATGGCCGTGGCTAACAGCATCAGTAGAGCATCCATTTCGACGGGCGTCCCACCAATGAGGTTTAAGCCAATGCCTAAGTCGATTCCTGCCAGTAGGGGGATCCCCCACATTAGCCGATCGGCGCCGTATCGTGGATTAATCATGGGCCTAGCATGCCCGACGCAAAAAGGGCTTATGTCATCGAGAGACGATGCGGTATGATAATACTCATATTTGTTACGAAACGAGGTTAGTTTGTTGTCCTACGAAAAATCACAAAACTGGTTTAAGCGAGCCCAAACGGTGATTTCTGGTGGGGTCAATTCTCCCGCGCGCTCTTTTCGGTCTGTCGGTGGCGATCCGCCATTAGTCATGGATCGCGGCGAAGGCGCTTACCTCGTCGATGTGGACGGCAACCGCTACATCGACTATCTAGCTGCCTTTGGCCCACTAGTACTCGGTCATAGCTATCCGGACGTGGTCGAGGCGGGCCGAGAAGCCCTGCAACGCGGCCCGCTTTTGGGGACACCACACCCCGATGAAATTGCCCTCGCGGAAGAACTGTGCCGTTCCATCAGCGGCTTAGACCAGGTGCGCATGACCACGACCGGAACCGAAGCGGTGATGTCGGTTATTCGATTAGCGCGTGCCTATACCCAGCGAAACTTGGTCGTAAAATTTGAGGGCACCTATCACGGACATAGCGACGCCATGTTGGTGAACGCCGGGTCGGGTGCCTCCACCGTGGGCGCTTCCGACAGCTTAGGCGTGCCCATCGGGGTGACACAAGATGTGGTCAGCCTCCCCTACAATGACGTCGAAGCCCTAGAGACATTGTTACGCGAGCGCGGCTCGGAGGTGGCCCTCGTCCTCACTGAGCCCATCGTGGGAAACATGGGAATCGTGAATCCTCAACCGGGATACTTAGAAGAAGTGGCGCGTCTCACCCGAGCCGCTGGCGCGCTTTTGGGATTTGATGAAGTCATTACCGCCTATCGTTTTCACTATGGATCGGCAGGCGCTCTTTTAGGCGTGATCCCGGACCTCTATGCCTTGGGGAAAATTATTGGCGGCGGGCTTCCTGCTGGTGCCTATGGGGGGCGGCGAGAGATTATGCAGTATGTGGCTCCCCTAGGTGGTATGTTTCAAGCAGGGACACTGGCGGGAAATCCCCTCTCTTGCCGAACGGGACATGCGACACTAAAGGTCTTGCGCAATACCAATCCCTATCCCCGCATGGATCGACTGGCCCACGACCTCGCCACCGCCATTTTACAGTTGGCTCGCCATCATGACATTCCTGTCACGCTCAATCGGGCGGGCTCAGGTTTCACCCTATTTTTCGGCCCCACCCCGGTTATCGATTACACAAGTGCGCAAAAAGCGGATAAGGCCCTCTTTGGCAGGTTTCATTCCTTGATGTTGCAACAAGGCATCTATCTGGCTCCAAGCCGATTCGAGGCCTGGTTTGTGTCAGCGGTCCACACCGTCGACATGATTGAAGAGACCATACGAGCCGTGGATGTCGCCTTTAGTCGTCTTCGAAGCCTATAGCCCCACCGACGCAAGCTACCTCAGCAGTGTGGCAGCACCTTCCTACAGGTTCTGCCACAGTGCTGAGGTAGTGCTGAGGTAATGGCCTATCACACCGCCTCTTGATCACTTTCGGAAACCAACAAAGCGGTCTCGCGTTGGGATGCGGCGTGCCGAATAATCTGACGAAGGTGTCCTACCGTGAATACCGTCACCAGCAACCAGAACCCCCCCAACATACCGAAGAATACCACTGACGATCCCTGAAATATGGCGCCACCGAGGTCGCGAACCAGTAAATCAGTACCAGCACCGAACACGCCAATCGGGAAGGTCAGTCCCCACCATCCCAGATTAAAGCGGATCCGCTTCGAAAGGACATAATATCCGGTAACAAGAATACTTTGACCCATCCACCAAATTCCGAGTCCCCATAATATAATAGCTATCAGAAAAGCCGCACTCTCGATGCCCGTACCAAACTGCGGGAAAAGACTCACACTATCATGCCCAATGCCCATCATCCCCATTACCCCGGTGCCTAAGGTTCCGAGTGTAATCCACGTGGACACCGCCATCTCCTGAGGAGGTAGCTTGTGCAACGCTAGTCGCATAAACAGTATGCCCAGCATCAAGAATGCCATCGGGACACTAAACGCCCAGAGGGCCACAACCCCGACAAATAAGTCGTGGCGCAAGGCGACGTTCGCCACATGGGGCAATAAGATCGCCCCCGACGCAGCCGCCACCTCGGCCGGCACTACTGGCATCAGCCACACCGCAGTCATTTGTGCCAGCGAATGTTGGTGCCGAGTAAACATCCAAAAGGGCACCCCAAACCCTGTCGCCAAAGCCATGGCGACGTTCACTAACCACAAGATCGCGCCCAGGTGATAGGCCTCATTCCCCAAATATTGCGGGCCCATGTCAAATAGGGCATTGATAATCGTAGTGAACGCCATTGGTATCGCGCCGAAAAACATCGACTGCACGGGATGATTTACCACTTGGCGCATCCCCGGGCGATCAAAGATGGCCTTCGCCACCAGTAACACAACCAGTACAGAGAAAATGAACACGTTCACTATCGCCACAGCAAACCCGATTTCTTTAAGCCAAGATGGTGCCCCAGGCAACAAAAAAGCGTCTACCGCAAGAATCCCCGTTCCCATGCTCACTGTAAACCAATTGGGAGTAAACCCTTTCACCATTCCCACGACGCCACCTCATTTCTATTTGCCTCGCCTCAGCTGGTACCGTTATCATAGAAAGAAGGATGGCACCGTGCGTTTCGCAATACCGAAAAGTCATCCGCTATTTGCGAAGGGAAAGACCTCTCATGGATCCAAGACTAGGAGTTTTTCTTACCGTAGCCCGGGTTGGACAACTCACCCAGGCTAGCCGTGATCTAAACCTCGCCCCTTCGTCTGTCTCTCAGCAAATTGCGGGGCTCGAGCATGACCTCGGGACCACTCTCTTCACACGAAGTAGTCGCGGCATGCAACTCACCACCACCGGTCGTTTACTATTTGCGGCGGCGGAAGAAATGGATGGCTTATGGCAGGAAACCCGTCGCAATGTAGGGCGGGAAGAATCCCATTCATCGCAGGTACGCATTGCTGCCTCGCATACCGTCACGGAACTCTTCCTGCCACGGCCACTCGGGCGCTTTCGGGCCCAATGGCCCGAAACGCGTATCCACCTCACCATGACAAATAGCGCTAGTGTGATTGAACAGGTAAATCGTGGAATGGTAGACATTGGTCTTGTAGAAGGGGCGCCATCAAGCGGAACCTCGATTCGCCATGGGTCACGTATTGCTCTTTGGCAGGATACGTTAGGTCTTGTGGTATCAAAAGCGCACCCCCTATCGCGCCACGCTGTTGTGACTATCGAGGACGTATTGGAGCAATCCTGGATTTTACGTGAAGCGGGCTCAGGTACCCGGCGAGTGTTTGAAGAGGCCCTCGAACACGCGGGTATTGCGCCCTTCCAGCTCAACATTCTGATGGAACTATCTTCATTGCGCGCCATCTTGGCTATGGTGGCCAATCATGTGGGGGTCAGTGTGGTCTCCGAAGCGATTGTCAAATCGACAGAAATCGCGCTTCCCACTCTGACACTCGTGCCGATCGCAGCTCTCAAGCTGAGCCGCACTATCGAATGTATCCTCCCCCTTCATCCATCCATCTCAGCCACTCAATTGTTGCACGAGCTCGAACGGGACGTGTCGATCCGTCACAGCCAAGATAGTAAGGAACTCTAGCTCTAAATGATTTCCCACAAAGCACCTCTTATGGTTTTAGAAAAGGCCGCAGTGAGCTTAGGAAGGAATGAGCATCGATGATGGTCTACGGTGGACCGTTGATAGTGGAACAAAAAAGTGTGACAGCGCCACGTATCCCGGTCCACAATGAGCTATTGGCTAGCCCTCAGATGAAATGCTCTCCAACTGATCCTTGTGATTCCGGAGTATGGCCAGAAGACGCTTTTGAAGGAATCACCATTGATAGTTCGGCTCAACCAGTGGTTCAAAATGCTCCATCACCTTTGCCCCAGAGTGCCAGCCTTTAGGCTTTAACTATTTTGATGCTTCCACGGTTCCGTCTGGCTACAGACAGTACTGGCAGGAATATCCATCGCGTGGTCCCGATGGCTCTCCTGGGTCCCTTAGGACAAAATCTGTCCCGAACCAGTACCCGGATCCCTTGAATGAGTGCCACTGGCGGTTGCCCACCTAATTCCTCAGCACGGTACGTTTATACCTCAGAAGCTAAGTGTTGACTCGTGAAGCCGACTGCCACTCCGGGATACCCGTAGGCAGTCGAGGCATTTCAATCGGTCATAACCGCTTCGGGTCCTTATTCTTTCCCATACAAGTTCACACTTCCTATAAATCAATGCCCGCTGCCATCTGTGCCCATCGAAAGCGTGAATATCTCTCAGAGTACCCAATCCCCTAATAAAATCCTTAGCCACCGTAGACCCGAGTTCCCGACCGCGCAGGCGTCCACGATCCTTGGACCGTCGTTCTGCGCGCTCCTGTGACGCGCGGCATATTGGTCGGTATCCCCTCTAAGAATTGCCACGCAAATAATGCAAAAGCCAATGCTTCCTTGAAATCTCCAGAAATACCATAAGCGGTGGTAGACTCCCAAGAACGGAGAAGTGCGCTCTCGCGTTCAATGACCGACATCAGCGTGAGATTATGCGTACCTCCTCCCGAGGCGATGAGCGCAAATGGGGAGGTCATCTCGCGCCTAATACCCTGCGCAATCGAGATGCCAACCAATTCCGTGGCGGTCCTAAGAAGATCTTCTGGGGACAAAGCCCATCGCTGCGCATCCTCGTAGAGGAGGCGACAGTACTCCAAACCAAATTCTTCTCGACCGGTCGACTTGGGTGAAAAACGCGTAAAATAGGGATGCCGAAGCCATTGAGCCAAGAGACTTTCGTGCACCGCCCCGGCCTTCGCCATTGCACCATCCTGATCAAAACGACAACGTCCCTCGGTCACCATATTAATAAGCCCATCGAGTACCATATTGCCAGGACCGGTATCGAATCCGATAAGAGTCTCAGGATGAGCCCCCTGCTCTAAGAGGGTGACATTGGCGATTCCACCAATATTTAATACTACGCGATTTTCAGATTCGCTATGTAAAAGCGTGTAATCAAAATAGGGAATCAGCGGTGCACCTTGTCCACCTAACGCCATGTCATGGGCGCGAAAGTGAGATACGACATCAATTCCCGTCTCGCAGGCAATCACTGCAGGGTCACCAATTTGAACGCAAAATCCTGTGCCGAAGCGATTCGGTTCGGGGGGATAATGGGCAATGGTTTGCCCATGGGATCCAATGACCTGTACCTCCTCCGAATTAATCCCCGCCTCGTCAAGCAAGCGGTTTACCGCCCGTGCAAACCACATTCCTATATCGCGATTTAATAATCCCATATCGTAAACCGAGAACGCCGGCGAAAACGCGGCAAAAATTCGCTCACGTTCGCCCGAACTGTACGGTTCATAGAGTGACCCTTTCAAATCAATCTTTAATTGAGGTCCATCGTGAGAAATGCGTGCCAGAACCACATCGATACCATCGGTCGATGTGCCAGACATCAGTCCCATTACATAGCGCTTCGTTAACATCACCCTCCGTTTCGTGGACCCATCCGTCCACTGACCCATCATATACTGATCCGGATCACTAGCCTATCAGCAGAGAGACGGAATAGCCCCGGCATGTCATCCCGACAAACCGCCAAAGGTATGCCTTTCAACGGTCAAATTGCGCAAGCGTACCCACTCCTCTATACTAATTCTAATGTGCGAAAACACTGACGTCACAGAACATAGGAGTGAATCATGGAAACAAGAGGATATTATCGATTCCCGACAGTGCATGGTCAGCGGGTCATTTTTGTTACAGAAGACGATTTGTGGGAAGTGTCCTTGAACGGCGGCATCGCGCGCCGTTTGACCACCGGCCTCGGCAGCGCCATTCGTCCCCATCTCTCTCCCGATGGGCATTGGATTGCCTTTGTTGGTAAAGAAGAAGGCGATAGCGAAGTATATGTTATGCCAAGTCAAGGCGGTCCCGTGCGTCGCTTAACCTACATGGGATCGGGAATGATTGTAGTCGGCTGGCATCCTGACGGCCGTATCATTTTTTCTACATATCAAGGGAACCCCTTTATGAGCTGGCGTAGCCTTTACGCCATTAGTCCTGAGGGGGGCGAACCCGAGTTACTGCCCTACGGACGAGCCTCTTGGATCTCTTTCGGACCCCAAGGCGGCGTGGTGTTAGGACGGCCGACCACGGATACCGCCTATTGGAAACGGTACCGCGGTGGAACGCGAGGTGTCTTATGGATTGATCAAAAGGGTGATCAGCAATTCGAGCGCTTTGCCATGGAAGATGGAAATCTCGTGACCCCACTATGGATCGACCATCTCATTTATTTCGTGTCCGATCACGAGGGAAGCGCCAATCTCTATTCAATGACGCCAAGCGGCGAAGACGTCAAACGTCTCACAGACCATGAGGACTATTACGTTCGCAATGCTACCAGTGACGGAAAAGTGATTGTCTATCATGCTGGAGCCAGACTGTATGCATACGACATCAAGACGCAAACCGAAAAGGAGATTGCGGTCGAGTGGCACTCTCAACGGACATCGCTTGAGCGCAAGCATCTCAGTGCAGCGAAGTACTGGAGTGACTATACCCTATCGCCTCACGGCGACACATTGGCCATTACCACGCGCGGAAAACTGTTTTCTCTGGCCCCCTTCGAAGGCCCGGTGCGCCCGTTAGGCACTCCCCAAGGGGTTCGCTATCGACTCACCCAATACATTGATAATGACACCCTCTTAACCATCTCCGACGAAGGCGGCGAAGATCATTTAGAAATTCACCATCTTCTGGAGACCCCTGAAGGGATTACTCAAATCCCTCATGATTTTGGCATCATCACCGAGCTGAAAATATCGCCCAACGGCGAATTCGTAGCTTTGACCAACGAGCGTCAAGAGTTGTGGCTTCTCGATCTCAAGACCTATGACATGACGAAGATTGTCGATACCATCTACGGCCGCCTTCCGGGAATCGATTGGTCACCGGATAGCCGATGGATGGCCTATGCCTTGCCCGAAAAGTCCGTAACGGCGATCTACCTCTATGAATTGTCGACCAAGACGTCGCATCGCATCACCGAGCCCATTTTGGGGGACCGACGTCCAGTCTTTGATCCCGAGGGGCGCTACCTCTACTTTCTCTCTCGACGGGTATATAAGCCGGTATGGGACAATATGAAGTTCGACCTCAGCTTCCCCAAAGGTGAGACCCCTTGTCTCATCACGCTCGCTAAAGACACCCTATCGCCGTTTATCCCCGTGCCTCGTCCCTTGGTACCGCACGACGACACGTCGCACAAGACAGAGGACGAAACCTCGGATAACAGTGCTCCGGTCACCAAAATTGACTTAGACGGGATCCAACATCGCATCCTGGCCTTTCCAGTCTCAGAGGCTCTCTACCATGACATTGAAGCCCTACCCGGTCAGGTGCTGTGGACAAAAGCCGATCCCGCTGATGAAGACGATGACCACGACCTCTATCCCGGCACCCCCTCAGCGCGAGAACACCTGATACGCTACGACCTGAAGGAACTGAAAGAGGACACCCTCAGCGATGCCATTACCAGCTTTACGTTGTCGAACGATCGAAAGACGATGGCCGTGCGCACGCGCAATCAATTACGCTTGATAAAGGCCGGCGATAAAATTGACGCCAAAGAGGATAAACCGGGGCGCTCCAGCGGCATTGTCGATTTAAGTCGCATTCATGTTCAAGTGGACCAAGTGGCGGAATGGTACCAAATGCAGCGAGAAGCATGGCGATGGATGCGAGAGATGTTCTGGATTAAAGACATGGCGGGTGTTCCCTGGGATGCCATCTACGATCGGTATCGCGTCCTTATTCCGCATGTCACCACCCGGGGCGAATTCTCCGATCTCATTTGGGAAATGCAAGGAGAGCTCGGATCCTCACACGCCTATGAATTTGGAGGAGACTACCGTCATGAGCCTCACCATCGAGTCTCTTTCCTAGGCGCCCGATACCGATGGAACCAAGAGTATGCGGGCTATACCATTACGCATCTCATCCAAGGCGATAGCTGGGATCCCTCCCTCACGTCGCCGCTTCTGACCCCAGGCGCTCAGGTGGCGGTAGGGGATATCGTGACGGCCATTAACGGCCAGCCGCTGGGACCTGATCTGCCTCCCGGTGCACGCCTTATCGACTACGCGGGAGACGAAGTCGCCCTGACTGTGGTCACGCCCGGGGGCCCTCCCCGCACGGCCACCATTAAGCCCATTAGTAGCGAAGTGCCGGCTCGCTATCGGGAATGGGTAGAAAATAATCGACGACATGTCCATGAAGCAACCGATGGCCGAGTGGGCTATATCCACATCCCTAACATGGGGAGTGCAGGATTCGCAGAATTTCACCGCGGCTATCTTGCGGAGCATGAACGCGAAGGACTCATCATTGACGTGAGGTACAATGGCGGCGGCATCGTCTCTCCATTGCTGCTAGAGATGCTCAATCGCAAGCGAGTGGCCTTTGCCCGCCAGCGCAATGGTCGTATTCAACCGTATCCCTACGAGAGTCCAACCGGCGCCATGGTGGCCCTGACCAACGAGAATGCAGGATCCGATGGAGACATCTTCAGCCACTCCTTCAAACTCATGAATTTGGGTCCCTTACTGGGCGTGCGGACTTGGGGTGGGGTCATTGGCATCGATCCCCGATATGCGCTAGTCGACTTTGGTTCTACCAGCCAGCCAGAAGATGCGTTTTGGTTCAAGGACGTCGGGCTAAACGTCGAAAACTACGGGACCGATCCTGACATCGTTGTAGAGGAAACTCCACAAGGCATGGCCCAAGGGATTGACGAACAACTGGATCGCGCGATAAAGGAAATCGAGCGGATCTTGGAGACCTTTGAACCCCTGACGCCAGATTTTGATCATCGACCCGAGCGCGCGCAGCAACCCTTACCACCTCGATAGGGGAGGAACCGGGTAAGTTCATTGTGACTTACCCGGTTCTGTCTTTGAATCGGGACAACATAGAAGAAATATAGCGCTTGGAAAGGAAGAGGTCCCCATGGGAAGTTTCATCCGGTCGTGGAACTGGGGAAAAGAATACTTTCGGCATGTCCGCCCCAATGTCATTCGTGGCCTCGCTCCCATTCGGCAACGAGCCGAAGAAATTCCCCATCCGGACTTGCGCGATCAGGCGCTCTCGTCCCTCAATACAAAGCAGTTTCATTGTGAAGGCGGCGGCGTCTTTGCAGGACCGTCCCGTGATATCAGCGGACATCTATTACAATTCCTTTTACCCTATCAAACCCTATGCGATTACCTCGATACCGTCACGGATCGGGGCCCCTCGCAAGAACTAGCCAATTTACGGCAGTTACATCAGTCTCTTTTGGATGCGGTCGCTCTAGATACTCCCTTGGGGAACTATTATGCGCTACATCCCTATGGAGATGACGGTGGTTATATTCATTACCTCATCGAAGAGTCGCGTCGTGGACTTCAATCTTTTCCTGGGCATGAAGAAATTACTCCCTCATTAGAGCGGTTAATTCATCTCTACATCGACCTTCAAGTTTATAAGCACGGCCCGGTGGCGGAACGGGTGCCAAGATTATCTCAATGGCACCGTGAAAATGATCCGACCGAAGGAGCGTTGCAGTGGTGGGAGTTTTCCGCGGCTGCAGGGACCACGTTGGGCCTCTTTGCCCTTTTAACCGTGGCACAAGATCCGCATCCTTCAAAGGATCTAATTTCTCAAGTCACCGATCTCTACCTGCCCTGGATTGGCGCACTCCATATCCTCTTGGACTACTATGTGGATGAAGAAGAGGATCGCGCGGGCGGAGACTTAAACTTTGTCACCTATTACCCGTCCCGTGAAGCCGCGATTTCCCGTATCCAATGGATTTATCAAACGGCGCTTCAAAAGGCCAACGCCCTTCCCGACAGAGATTTTCATCACTATGTGGCCAAGGGACTTTTAGGGTTCTATCTCTCCGATCAGAAAGTGCGCCCTCATTTTCGCGGCCCGACCTGCAAACTTTTGGCGACCGGCGGAACCATCAGCATGGGCGTCTATTTAGCGGCTTTAGTGGGCCGCTCCCCGTAACGACATCGGCTTCGCATCCAAAACACCTATGCCGCCCGCCTCAAGCTAGCGGACACCCCATCAAATGCTCGGTCTGGTGCGCCACTCTCTAATTCTGAACCGGAAACACTTCATACCCTCACTCGCCCGACCCTGCTTCTGCCTATGGCACACGGTCAATGTCATAGGTTCTCACCCCATCTCGAGGAGTACCTGCTTTCCCCGCAAGATGAGCGGTTCGAGTACGTCGATAGACTGCACGCGCCACGTCCCACTGATCAAAACCAAACCGCCCCTCCAAGGCATCATAGAGAGGACGCAGCCGATCGGCAGACAAAACATCGAGGAGTTGCGCCATTGTTGCATAATCCTCCGCACTAAACCAATAGGGCAGATAATGACGCCACTCCGCTTCCGGTGCGTCAGCAATCCAGTCTACAAAATAGCCTCGTACGGTGCTAGAAGCCCGTCCCACCTCTTTAACCACGTCATTAAACGGTACTCCAGAATTAAAGAGCCATATGGCCCGTTCTCTCGGCACCGTTTGGTCAAGAGGAGCCTCCATCGGTGTGCCCGATGCATGTTCCTGAACAATCCTCAGGAGCGCTTCACCATATCGTTGCCGACGTTTGGGTCCGATCCCATGGCATCGCGCCAAGTCCTCCAGCGATTGCGGTCGCTTCGTGGCAATCCCCATCAAATCACGATCACTCATGACGATATAGGGCTCCGAGCCTATGGCACGCGCCTCATCTAACCGCCAAGTGCGTAGGGCGTCCACTAACTGTGCATCGGCTCGTCGAGTGACGGTGGTTTGGTTTCCAGACGAACATTGATCGCAGCAATAATCGACCGTAGCGGGACTCTGGCCGTAGTAATGGACGAGATGAGCACGTCGGCAAGTGGTCGCTTCAACATATTGAGCCATGTGCTGAAAGAGGCCAAACCGCCGTTGCCAAAATTGATCCAAGCGATACACGAGCGCCTCCCGAAAAGAGGTCACGTCATGCAGGCGAATCACCCGCGCTGCACTTCCTCCGCTTTTCAGTGTCAGTACTCCCATGTCTTCCAATACCGAGAGCAGGACAGGCGTCCGAGAATCATCGACCTCAAATTCAAAGAGAACCGCGCGCCCCACCGGCAGAACTTGCAAACGGGCGACAATATGATCAATCCACTCGACGGACGGACGCTCATCTTTAATCCACCGTTCTCGTCGATAGAGGTCCATGGGTTGAATAATCATCTGTGCTGACGCTTGTGCGCCATCACGACCCGCTCGTCCAATTTCTTGATAGTACGAATCGAGGGAGTCCGGAACGTCCACATGTATCACTTGGCGAATATCGGCACGATCAATCCCCATCCCAAATGCCGTTGTCGCGGCCACCACGCGCACGGCCCCGCCAATAAAATCCTGTTCCACTTGCCGACGGATATGAGGCGCCAACCCCGCATGATACGCCACCACCGAAATACCCAATGCCTGCCGCAATTCCCGGGCCCAGCGTTCCGTCTTCATCCGGGTGGAGCAATAAATAATGGCCCCTCCTGGCACTGACTGGACCAGTTCGGCCACCCGTAACCGTTGTTCTTTCGGGCTAGAGACCATTTCGACATTCAGATAGAGATTGGGTCGGTCTACCGTTCCCTCCACCATATGTAACATCTCGTCGCCGGCCGTCAAGTAAAATCGAATATCGGCTTTGACCCGTTCCGTGGCAGTGGCCGTAAGAGCCAGCAGCAAAGGATTCCCGATCTCTTCCCGAAACCCACGAATACGGCGATATTCAGGACGAAAATCGTATCCCCACTCTGAGATGCAGTGCGCTTCATCCACCACCAAGAGCCGCGGCCGAACCACTCTGAGGGCCGCTAAGAGTCGGTCATGGGACAACCTTTCGGGGGCAACATAAAGTAATCGCAGGTCGCGGTTTTCCCATCGCGCCAAGATTTCTCGCTGTCGTTCTGACGTGAGCTGTCCAGTTAATGCTTCAGCGGCAATTCCGAGGGATTGCATCCGTTCGGTTTGATGATGCATGAGCGCCACCAAGGGGGAGATCACTAAGACCGGAGCATCCCAATAGACACTCGGTAGTTGATAACACAGCGATTTTCCCGAACCAGTTGACACCACCGCTAATACTGACTGGTCGTGAATCAAATGTGCAATGACTGGTTGCTGAAAATCACGTAACGCCGCGAGCCCAAAGCGATCACGAAGAATCGTACCGAGGTGATTCCATTGCAAACCGGTCAAGCCCATCTCCTTCATGAGGATTCCTCGTGCGCCTCAAGAGCGGTCCATCTTTGAATAAAGGTATCCCACATCCCGGAGTCATCATCACGCAGCCACCCATGAGCGCTCGAGAGAAGATTGTCCCGTCTTAGCGCGTCGAGCCATCCCCGATGATACGCATACTCCATAAAGACCAGGGTGGTGGTCAGTACATCGTGGGCGCAATATTGGCGAATACGTTCTCGATCGCCGGCTTCATAGAGGTCGATCACTTGACTCCCGTCAATGCCCAGTTTCCCCGGAAATCCCAATAATGTCGCCATTTCGTCTAAACTCACCCGCGAAGACGCTCCATAGCTACTGAGAATATCCATCAGGTCGAGATGCGATTCTTCATCAAAGCGCTTTCGATAGCCGTGATAAGGCTCTCCGATCTCGTAAAAAGCTTTGGTCACAATATGATGTTGCATAGCCCGATAGAGCAACGTCGGGATATCAAAACCAGAACTATTCCATCCCACCAAACGCGGCTTCACATCTTCAATTACCGCGAAAAAGTCACCTAACAACGACGCTTCATCATCATGAACCGCCCCTAGAGGCCCTAAGCGGCGAATCACGCCTTCACCATCAATCAGAGCAGCCGCAATGGCTACCACCTGGTGAAAAGGGGGCTTGAGAAATTCTGAGGTCCCTGTCTCTTCGAGACGCTGGCTTAACATGGCCCGACGAACCGTTCGGTCAAGCACGTCTGGCGCCATTCCCAGCCATTGCCGACCCGCCTTCACATCGGGTACCGTCTCAATATCAAATACCATCCAATATCGCATACCAGGTTCATCCTCCGGATTGATTCTACTTCACGTTCATAACACGGATCTTCCGGTTACCAACGGGGTCGATGGGAAGCACAGTAGCCGGACAATGACTCGTCACACCGCGAACATAATGGGGTGCCGCATACCGTACAGAACACCACCGCCCATCGACCATGTGCACGGCATTGCAAATCATTCAAATTGACCGGACGGCTCGGCCGCGCACTCGGGCGCTTCGGCGGGGGAGGCGGCGGAGTCACCACGCGAGCTCGCCCCGCCATAATTTCCTGATAAGCCCAAGTGACCTGCTTCATGATCTCTTCATGCCGCGCTTGTTCTGGGGGATTTCCCGCGTAGCGATCGGGGTGATTCAAGCGCACCATGCGCAAATATTGCGCACGAACCATCTCATGGGGCGAACCCGGAGGAATCCCTAAAATTTTCCACGCATCTGGTGCGGCCTTATTCACTCCGCCCCCTCCGATGTCAGGGCTTGTCCAATATCCCACAGTAAGTCGTCCCCATCTTCAATTCCCACCGAGAGGCGAATTAGCGAATCGGTAATCCCCCGTCGTAGGCGCTCCGGTTCTGGAATTGACGCATGTGTCATAGTGGCGGGATGCCCCACTAATGATTCCACTCCGCCTAAGCTCTC
>NZ_JBYCKN010000005.1:0-8974 GCF_057473405.1 Sulfobacillus sp. TH-112 | reverse complement strand
GTCCTTTTGGCTGGCACGCGTCTATATCCGATTACATCGGATTCATGACGCTGAACAGTTGCTTGATGGCATTCTCTCGTACCGTACCGATCTGGGACTATTAGGGGAGCATGCCGATCAAGACAGCGGGGATCCTCGAGGCAACTTCCCACAAGGATTTTCTCACTTGGGTGTCGTGATGACGTTATTGGAATTAGAGGCTCATAAGCTTAGCAATAAATAAGCCGAAGGATCGAAAGGGTGAGGAACCGCTCGCCCTCTCGGTCGTGAGGTTTTCCCCCAAGACATTTTCACGGCTCGACACATTTAGGAGGAATCATGCATAAATTTGCAGAATCTCGCCGTCCGTTATGGATTGCATCGAGTATAGCAGCGGTAGCGGTACTTCTTATCCCCGCCGCCTACCTGGCAGGTTGGTTAGGTGACCTTGGTCAGGTGCAACCGGTATTAAGCTCACTGCAGAAAGCTCATCAAGCTATTGCATGGCAAGAGTCCCGTCAACCACAAGAACCGCCTGCAAAAAGTCCGCAGGTGGCCGTGCAATTGACGGATAGTGCGGTGACATTAAGCTGGTCCAGCATCCCTTCGGCATCAAGTTATGACATTTATCGCGCTACGCGTGGAGTGAGCTTCGGTCAGGCGACCAGTATTGCTGAGGTGTCACAACACACGACAACGATCTCATATACGGATACTTCTGTTCGCCCAGGGAAAGAGTACACCTATTGGGTAGCAGCTTCGAATACCGCAGGAGAAGGTCCTATTAGTACCCCATCCTCGGTGCATGTATATGACACATGGGGGGCCATCACCAAGGAAGCCCTCTCAGCCACCGCCATCGCGACGGCGACTGCTTCACAAAGTACTGCTTGGGGGATTTTAGGGACCTCATCAACCAGCACCAAAGTGCCAGTTTTCGACATCGCCCATACCTTAATGAGTCCCTACAAATTTTCATCTCAATCGCAGCGATCATCCTTCCTCACGCAACGAACCACGTCGTGGCATCTCGGTCAGGCATCCCTGACAGCCGCCTTTAGACATGGCATTTCTGTTCTCAGCGGAAGCGACGCCGCATTATCTTCACTGGCCATCGGCTCTTCAACCCCCAGCGAGATGGTGGTATTTGCTTCGTCAGGGCACTTAATGACGGCAATCGTAGCCTCTGGGACAAGCCCGCTTCCGAGTGACGCTTTAGTGTTAAATCAATTTGGCCAAGCAGTGGGCATCTCAAACCAGTCCGGTACACTGCTTCCTATTCGTGGCTGAACCAATGAAGTGAGCTCTCCGAAACACGCTAACCTCTGCCATATCTGCCGCCCATGGCGGATGAATGGCCTCTGTGATGTGTATCACCCCATATGGCGACGACCACCTGTCACCGTCTTACTTCAGACGAGATCCCTTCCGCGCTCGTCTGGAGTGGTTCGTCAGGATAATCCCGCACTAGCACCTCCATGGAGATAGGTTCCTTCGAAAAGGTTTTTGTTGTAAATTTATATCATGATGTTTATAGTTGTCTTTAGGGCAATTATTTAACCACTCTCATGATCTCGGGAGGTTTATCGTGCAAGAGGACGTCAAAACTCCATCGATGGCGTCGACAGACGCCGCTCTCCATGCCTTTGTCCGTCTAGTGACCTTAGGTGAGTCTATTTCATTTGAATTGTGGAAGACTCATGGGTTAACGCTCGGCCAAGTTCGCCTCTTGAAAAAGATCCGCGATAACCCCATGGTCGCTGGCGACCTCGCCAAAGAACTAGGGGTCTTGGCTACCTCGTTAACGCGCATGATGGAACGACTACAGTCCAATGGATTGATTGAGCGTCATCTGGATCGCACCGATCGTCGACGGATTATGGTCGAACTTACTCCCTTGGGGAAAGAGACTCTTGGTAACGTCAACGTATTTCGCAAAGGTCCCATTACCGCCGCATTAGAATCGATGAGCGAAGACGACCGTCAGCAGTTTAGCACCGCACTAGAAAAGTTTCTTGATACGCTCTCCGAACAAGATATTAATCCCTAGATAACAAGAATTGGTTATCGTTGCAACGCGGAAAGGAGTGCATCGCAGTCGATGGCAACTTCAAGTACTGGGCACAACACGGCCCATCGAGGAATTGACTACAAGTGGATCGCTCTCTCCAATACGACATTGGGGATTTTAATGGCGGCAATCAATGGCACGAGTCTCATCATTGCCTTGCCGGCCGTATTTCGCGGAATCCACGTCAATCCATTGGCTCCGGGAGCCACAGGACTTCTCCTGTGGGTCCTCCTAGGATTTAACGTCGCCACGACCATTCTTTTGGTCGCATTCGGCCGGATATCCGATAGTTATGGGCGCGTCCGGCTCTATAACTTAGGATTTGCAGTATTTACTGCGGGATCCCTGCTCCTGTCACTCACTTGGGGACTAGGAACCGCAGGCGAATGGCAACTGATCATTTTTCGGTTCGTTCAGGGGATCGGTGGTGCATTCCTATTTGCCAATTCTGCCGCAATTCTCACGGACGCATTCCCGTCCAATCAACGTGGATTTGCTCTTGGGTTAAACCAAATTGCCGGTATTGGCGGTGCAGTGATTGGCATTGTTATCGGTGGACTGCTAGCCACCGTCAGTTGGCGCGCGGTTTTTCTCATTAATGTGCCGTTTGGTCTCATGGGCACCATCTGGGCCTATATCGCGCTCAAAGAAACCAATCGAAAACGGCCGCCGCTACGCATCGACTGGGCTGGCAACCTAACCTTTGCCCTAGGACTACTAGGTGTGCTTCTCGGTCTCACCTACAGCATTGAGCCCTATAAAACGCACAGCACGGGGTGGCAAAGTCCTTTCGTTCTAACTTCGCTCATTGGCGGCCTCGTTTTGCTTATCGTGTTCGTGATTGTCGAACACTATTCGAGCGATCCCATGTTCAATCTCTCTCTTTTTAAAAACCAAGCCTTTAGCGCCGGCAACATCGCCGGACTCCTCGGAGCTGTAGCTCGCGGAGGGCTTATGTTTATGATTATTATCTGGCTTCAAGGCATCTGGCTACCTATCCATGGCGTATCATTTACCAATACTCCCTTGCAAGCAGGTATTGATACGCTGCCGCAAATGGTCGGGTTCTTGCTCGCCGGACCTATTAGCGGCCGGCTCTCTGACCGTTTTGGAGCACGATGGTTTGGTATGGCAGGAATGCTATTGTCAGCGGCAGGATTTTTTCTACTCAATACATTGCCGTCGATATTCCCCTACTGGTCCTTCGCCTTTTATCTGTTCCTCATTGGTGTAGGCATGGGCCTCTTTGCGTCTCCAAATTCTGCAGCCATTATGAATAGCGTCGCCGCGCGGTATCGCGGGGTAGCATCCGGCATGAGAGCAACGTTCATGAATGCTGGCCAGATGCTGTCGATGGGCGTATTTTTCACTATTGTGATTAGCGTGCTCACCACGCACCTCCCATCGGCACTCTACAAAGGATTGCTCAAAGTCCACCTTCCAGCAGCCATGGCAACCAAGATCTCCCATCTGCCGCCCATTTCTGCGCTTTTTTCCGCGCTACTTGGGTATAACCCCATGGAAGTCATCTTGGGCCCATCTGGGCTAAAACTACTTCCCCCGGCAAGCCGAGCGGTGGTTGTCGGTCGATCGTTCTTTCCGCTCTTGATTGCCAAACCGTTCATGCGAGCGCTGTCAGTCGTCTTTCTCTTTGCCATGGCAATGTCCATTATCGCCGCCATAGCCTCACTTCTTCGCGGCAAACACTTCGTGTTCGATGAAGAGTCCGATAACTCCACCGATGCTGCCGATCTAAATCGACAGCAATTGAAGACGGTGGCGCTCGCCGGGATCGTCAGTGCCCGAAACGGTGCGAAAGAAGGCGCCACGGAGGAAGAAAAAGCGCGTCTGGCACGCGCATTAACATTGCTCAAGTTGGCCGACCAGCCTTTACCCGAAGGACCCAAGAGTCCATCTGCTCCTTCGCTAACTGATCAGTAATCTTCCATACTCCCGGCATCAAAATCATAGAGCGATGATGCCGGGAGTCATTCATGATTTGTCATGAAAGTTCTTTTCAACGAAAGTTCTTTTCAACGATCGTATCCGGCAAATTCCGTCTTTCTGAAGTTGGCTATGATGAGACTTGAAGCCAACTTGCGAGACGCTAACCCCCGGTGTACGAATTCACCGCAGACCAATTCCCTGGCGCATTTCCTCTCACCCCATGAACCTCGATCGGCCAGCTCAAAGAGCACAGTCTGGCAGTTCATAGACATTCCCCCCGCCGGGCTCTTCGTGCCCATTTACCAAAATTGAGCTGACTATCACCTCCTGTCTCAACGAGCGATCGATTCGGACCATTCGTGAATAGTCCGAAAATCCGCATAACGCATAGCTTTCAGACTCTACTAGCGTTTTCTTCTGATTACTACATCACCCCTTAACTCTGATACAATTGGAGTAACGTCCGTCATGCGTTTCAAGCATCGGATACCAATGTCGCGCGAAAGGGCTGAACTTGCATGAAGAGCTCGATGAAGGAAACAGTGATTGTTCTTGGCGGAGATGGATTTTGTGGTTGGCCGACTAGTCTTCGGCTCTCACAGGAAGGCTATGATGTCGTCATCATTGATAACCTCTCGCGAAGGAATATTGATAATGAGCTCGAAGTCGAATCGCTCACGCCCATCCGACCGATGGGTACTCGATTACAGGCTTGGGCCGAAGTTTCCGGTCGACACATCGAGTATTACAACTTTGATGTCGCTCACAACTATGAAAGACTTTTGGACGTCATCACAAAAACCCGTCCGACGGCCATTGTGCACTTTGCCGAGCAGCGTTCGGCCCCCTATTCTATGAAGTCCCCTTGGCATAAACGCTATACCGTGGATAATAATTTAAATGCAACGCATAACGTCCTCGCAGCCATTGTCGAATCAAGGCTGGATATCCACTTAGTCCACTTAGGCACCATGGGCGTCTATGGGTATGGCACCGCCGGAATGGAAATTCCAGAAGGCTATTTACCCATTGAAGTCACGACAGAAACTGGCGAGAGAATCTCGCGCGAAATTCTCTACCCTGCTGATCCCGGATCGGTCTATCACATGACCAAGACACAAGACCAACTATTCTTTCAGTACTACAATAAAAATGATCGCGTGCGCGTCACCGACCTACACCAAGGGGTGGTCTGGGGCACCAACACCATCGAAACAATGTCTGATGAACGGCTCATCAACCGATTCGACTACGACGGCGATTATGGGACCTCGTTGAACCGATTTTTGATGCAAGCCGCGGTACACTACCCCTTAACCGTACATGGGACCGGAGGTCAAACGCGAGCCTTCATTCACATTCAAGATACTGTGCGTTGCGTGCAGTTAGCGATTGAGAACCCCCCGTCACAGGGTGAGCGGGTACAAATCTTTAACCAAATGACCGAAACGCACCGGATTCGCGATCTGGCGAAGTTAGTCGCTGACCTGACTGGTGCGGAGGTTGAATATCTCCCCAACCCACGTAACGAAGCCGTTGAAAACGAACTTCGCGTGAAAAATGAGCTGTTCTTGTCAAAAGGACTGAATCCCACGTTACTAAGCGAAGGACTACTATTGGAAGTCACAGACATTGCCCATCGCTATGCTGATCGGGTGGATGTTTCTAAAATACGTGCCACCAGTCAATGGAATCAAACGCCACAATCCCAAACTGCAGAACCCGCACCTAGTTGATGATGGCGAAAGCGCTTAACGTTGACCCTAGGCCATGAATCTGCAACAGGTAACTTCTCTACCGAACTAGAGTGAATTGCGACGACAACAATCGAGTTAAGCCCCGGTTCTGGGGGCTTAACTTTTTCGCCTCGCTAGGTGAGTCTGAACCATCCCCGCTATACGTGTCATTCATCGACGTCTGAGAGACGGGAAACGAGATAGGCCCCCGAACCTCTTCATGGTACAGCTTAGTAGCTTAGTGCCACGATTTAGCCTCTCATCATAATTTTAGGGGGTCGAATAGCATGAATGGTGTCACAACACCCAGATGACCATCGTTTTAGGACAATTCCCACACAAGGCTAGAGACTTGAAATTCGTGACCCAGTGGTCGCGATACCGGAATCAGAATCTATCCCTCAGATCGAAAGTGGCACATGTGGGGGATCTTGTGGCCTCAAAAACGCCGAACCCCCTCAGAACTGTCGTTCCCTCGGGGAGGGTTCTGGTTAGAGACTGCCGAAGCTCCTTGACAACCACAGAATCCTTTTCGATAATGGGCCTATCTCACAGAAGACGAGGTGTCATATGCCCCATTAGGTCGCACTGGGTCGAGATCTCACGGCGTTGACGACGCCCCAATCTCGTCGCCATACCCCTAAGCACGCCAGGCTCATGGAGCCCGGTTTATTTTGGTTTAAGGGAGCGACCCTCATTCATGACCATCCAATCTGTGCGATGGCAGGTACTACCTGTCCATCCTCCAGCCCTGGCACGTCTTTGTGCCCGCTGCAACCAAGAACGTCCGTTTCACTGTCAACAGCGATTCCGAATCAATGGGCAAAAGCGTAAACTTGACGTTTGGCTCATTTACCATTGTGCGTACTGTCATACTACATGGAACCTCGAAATCATCGCGCGTGCACATCCCGAGGCACTGTCCTCAGAGCTTCTCAGCGCACTAGAATCCAACGATACGGCAGTGGCATGGCACTATGCTTTTGACAAACCAACCTTGAGGCGCAGCGGTGCCAAAATCCAGTATCCCGATGAGTACCTTGTGACGGGCCCTTCCGTGAGATGGGACTCAATAGAGCCATTGGTGACGATAACGATTGAGTCCCCGTACTGTTTTGACCTGCGGTTGGATCGTCTGTTACAACAACAACTGTCTCTATCGCGGACGACCATCCTTCGTCTTGCGGAAAATGGCGCCATCACAAGCCCGTCCGGGATAGAAATCCAACGACACAAGATCCGAGAAACGCACTTAGAAGTGATTATCAATCTGGTAGCAACCAAGTCCACCATGACAATCTAAGCGACCTGCCATGGGGTTTCCATACACCAAGGAGGCTCTTTAGACATCCGAATGTCTAAGATGTTTGAGAGCCTCTCTATAGTTCGAGAGAAAACATATGCCGATAGTGTATCTATCGTCTCCACCAGGCTTCGCTAGACCGCCACACGTCGTGGGGCACGATGAAAGGCGGTATAAATAATGTGGAGGATCGGCATTTCGAGTCACAGACTGGAAGTATAAGCCGCAACTTATAGAGACAAAAGGTATTAATACCGTGTATGCCCCATGAGCGTCAAGACAGGTTGAATCAGAATCCTTGGCACCCGCAATGATTCCTGCTCATGGCAAGCGTCTACTCCACGCTGTATACCCGCACAAATCCCTGACGTAATCCCTCCGAATACCGCTGCCATCCTTCCGAAGAGTGCAATCCTTCTTCTTAAATGGTCATTTCAGCGGCGACTTTGTGGTCGCTCAGGGACACGTAAGACGGCATATACGAGAAGCACTAGTAAATCTAGAGACCTTCTTACACGTAGTACTAATAGTCCCGCCACAATCCCTATAAGGCCACCGACTATCACGTCCGTAGGCCAGTGAACCCCGACAAAAACCCGGGCCCATGCCACCGCCACCGCGAAGAGAAAGGCGAGAATTCCATCAGACAAGCCCGCATACAATAGTCCCACGGCAAATCCAAAACTTCCTGCCGCATGGGCACTAGGAAACGATGAGTCCCGCTTATGAGCCACAAGCTGATGCACAAGATGGGGCTCCAATACAAAAGGCCGAGGCCGATACGGCGCGATATGCGTGAGTATCACGTTAATCACGAGTGCCAAGACCCCCGCCGCCACAGCATAAATCACAGCTCGCCGAGCCCGTGACCGCCGATAAGGTGGCCAAAACCACATCACAATAAAAATGAGTGCCCAAATTTCGGGTGCAAATCGCGCCAATACCACTCCAAACAAATCGAGAAACGCATGATGCCCTGCCGGGCCATTAATCCAGTGCTCCACGCGAAAATCAAAACCGTTCACCCGAGGATGACTCACGACAAAGCCTCCACTGTCCTGTTGTTATACCTGCTGTATGGTTAAACGATTTCTTTTCGAGAAATACAACCGCGCCCGCTCTAGTCATCGGCCTGGGCGAGTCCAATCGGAGTGGCCGACCCCACTCAAGATAATCTGGCCAACGGGACACATCATTGCACCATGCCTCGCCCCTCCATGGCAATCTCTCCGACAATAGCCCCGTCTCGCATTAACAACGCAGCAGAGTGGAGATTTACTGTCGTACACACATGATTGGGAATAATGGACACCTGATCGCCAATGACCAGAGGAACATCCGAACCATCTTTCATTTCTAAGATGCCATGCTCCTCAGAAAGACGGCGGAGAATGAGATCTGGAAAGTTTACAATAGTTCCGTACCCTCCCCCGCGGACTTGGTCCAAAGCTAAAGTTTTGCTTCCCGCATCAATGATCGCCCGCGCTGGGTGGGGTCGACTCACAACCGTAGCAACGACCACAAGAGCACAATCCGCCCAATCACAAGCGAAAGACTCCACCGTTGCAACATCATTATAGATATAGGTCCCAGGTCGAATTTCTGTGGCCACCGTCAACTCGTCCAGAAAAGCCGCCGGGATAGTTCCCCCTTCGCTAATCACCTCGGGAGAGAGACCGGCATCTGCCAACATTTGGCGCAATCCCTCTAGTTGTCGATTTTCATCACGGATGGCGGCCACGATAGCATCCTTATCTCCTGCATGCGCTAAATGGCCCCCAAAGCACGTTAATCCTAGGTAGTTGACTCCCGCCGTCCGTTGAATACGAGCGGCTAAATCTTGAATGTCCTTAGGCGTTTCCAGTCCACAACGATGCATCCCCGTGTCCACCTCAACGAGGGCGCCGACGGACACCCCAGTCTCCTGATACAATTTCT
>NZ_JBYCKN010000004.1:0-6123 GCF_057473405.1 Sulfobacillus sp. TH-112 | reverse complement strand
GCCGGCCGCATCGGCGGCTCGTCATCACGCACAAAGATCGACTCTTACGGTTCGGCTCCGAATTGGTCTTGGCGATCTGCGAAGCCAAGCAGATGGAAGTGGTGATTCTCAACCAACGGGAGGACACCACGTGTGAAGAGGAATTGGCCCAAGACGTGCTGGACATCATCACGGTGTGTTCGGCCCGGCTGTAGGGCAGCCCTTCACGAAAGAATCAAATGCTGCTCGGTGACGTGAAACACGCGGTGGAGGAGGCGTTGTCATGATTGTCGCCCACAAAATTCACTGGACCCGAACAACGTCCAGGAGACGTATTTTCGCAAGGCGGTGGGAACGGCGCGCTTTGTCTACAATTGGGAATTGGATTAGTGGCAGCCGTTGGCTACCCTCTCGACCGGCGAGAAAGTTGCGGTACCGAAAGCTTATTCCGCTACGTTGAAGAAACTCCGCCAGTGATCTCAACACTTCAGTCGCCAGATGGAAGCCGCTAAAGTCCGCGCCGGGCTGAAGCCCGGAGAACCCATTCCGAAAGGAATGCACCTCCCCATGTCGGAGAACATGAGGAAAACCCAACGGTGCATCACCTGGCTCCATGCCCGGATTACGAATATCCGGCCAATACGTTGCATCAACTCACGATCGATCTCGTCGAACGTTTCGATGTCATCGCCATCGAGGATCTGAACGTGGCCGGAATGCTCAAAAATCACCCGTTGGGCCGGGCCGTTGCGGATATGGGCTTTGGAGAATTTCGTCGTTAACTCGCCTATAAAGTGGCGCAACGGAGGAAGACGGTCATCGTCGTGAATCGCTGGTAACTCAGTAGCAAAACGTGTGCGTCGTGTGGATACAAAATCCCGAAAATACCGCTCGCAGTGCGGGAGTGGACGTGCCCAGAATGTTACACGCATCATGATCGCGACATCAATGCGGCGATTAATTTACGTCGAGTGGCCGAGACGAGCTTTACAGCGAGTCCTGGGAGTTCGGTGAGGGGCTCCTCAGAAATGAATAAGTCCATCAGAACGGTGCTGCAGAAACCCGAAGACCGTGCGACGGGAGGCGTAAAACTGCGCGTCACGATCCTACCCGTTGTCGATGTTAGACCCTAGATCTCGAGACGTCATCTCCATTACTTGTCCTCGGAGCATAGCGCATATTTGTGTGATTTGAATGGGAAATGAAGATGTAGAAAGGGAGGGTTTCGCTATGCTTATGGCGGTTTTGACGCGCATATTCCTGATTTCATCTCCATTCCCAATTATTACTTGCGCTATTCGGGCTAGCATTAGATAATGAATCATAGTGGAGACACTAGTCTTTATGGACTAATTCACTGAATTTGTTGGTGGTTGTATTTCTGATGGAATGAGGATCCGCTGGGCGGACCTTATGATCATGTTTCAAGGAGGTTTTGTCGTGAAGCGCGCGAAGTGGATGGCGATTGGCGTGGTGGCGCTGTCTGGGGCTCTTGCGGGTTGCGGAATTCAGTCCGCGCAAGCATCCCAATACTTACATGTTGTACCTGGTACCAATGTGATTAACCTTACCGTGAAAACGGGATATAGCAATGATTTGGCTGAGAATACGGTGGATGGTGTGCCCGCAGGAGACCTTACCATTAACGTGCCGGTAGGATCAGAAGTGCATATGAAGTTTATCAACGACGGGCCATTACCGGAGTCGATGGGCATCTATCAAGACATTACCAATCTTGCCTTTCCCGGATCGGGCGATTCGTATGAGAATGCGTCTTTAGGAGAGTATCCTGGTCTTATCCCTGGGCAATCGCAATCATACACCTTCACGGCTTCTAGAGTGGGAACCTACACCCTGTCCGATTTGGTCGATGGTGTTACCAGTGATAACATCCCGGTGAGTAATATTTGGGAAACCTTCAAGGTTGTGTCTTCCGGGGCCCCCTCGTTAACTACCAAATCTTAGTAACTCCATTTGTGATCTAGTTCCCATGAGCGACGTTATCCGACGCGACTCATGGGAACTACATTATTTGTCGTGTGGTACCGCAGGTGGTTGGGGGGCATTGGGCAAATGATACGGAACCACCATGACGGATACTTCGCGGCGGAACACCAGTATGGCTTCCAGGGCAAATGCCATATGGTTATGCAAGGCATTTTGCCAATGTCGTCCGACCACCAGTTCCGGAATGACAACGATTACCCTCCCTGGGGCAAAGAGGTGGGTAAGGTGATCCACATAGCGTACCATGGGTCGTAAGACCGAACGATACTGAGATTGGATGGAGACAAATTTAATTCGTGGATCGGGATTCCACTCATTCCAACGATCGGTGACATGTTTTTCTCGTTCGGGAGTGGAGCTGATATTTAGTGCAATGATCTCATCGGGATTCATGGACAGCGCTGTTGATATGGTTGCCATGGTCATGTGATTGATGCTAGCGACGGGAACGACAACGACAAGCTTTTTCACTTCGGGTTTTTGGGTCAGGTCATTGAGGCGTAAATTGTCTGCCACCATCAGATAGTGACGTCGTACCGCACGCAGACTAAGAATGATCATCGGAATAGCGATCACCACAATCCATGCCCCGGCCGTAAACTTGGTGACAATGGAAATGAGCACCACCGTAGCTGTTAACATAGCGCCTAATGTGCCCGTAATGACGGTGGTCGTGCGACCTTCCGCATCCTTTTCACGAAGCCGTTTTTTAACTAAGCTTACCATGGCAATGGTAAAGCTCATATATACCCCGATGGCGTAGAGCGGGATGAGATTATTGGTATTTCCCTTGAAAATGATGATTAAAAGACTCGCTAATGCGCCGAGCACCAGGATGCCGTTTTGGTACACCAGGCGATCTCCACGAGCTAAAAACATTCTTGGCATCCATTGATCCCGTGCCATGAGGCTAGCGAGCTGCGGGAAACCAGCAAAACTGGTGTTGGCCGCAATTGCTAAAATGCCCATCGTGACGAATGATAGCAAGTAGAAGAAGATGCCATGACCGAATAAGCGGGAGGCGAGTTGCTGGAGTACGGTGACGTTGTTATTGGGAATGATGCCAAAGCGAAATGCGATGATGGACGTACCGAGAAACATACTGCCTAAAAAGATCCCTAAAAGAAGTAGTGTCAAACGGGCCCGCCGAACAGCGGGGTCCCGGAAGATGGGAACACCATTCGAGATGGCTTCGACCCCGGTGAGTGCTGAGGAGCCGGAACTGAACGCCCGTAGCACTAAAAGGGGAGCGACGACCGCGGCTGCGGTGGGAGCGAAATAGGCGTGAAAAGGCTGAGCTGTCGGATCGGTTTTGAAAATCCCCACCACAGCCATGGCCAGCACCATCACAATGAAGAGATACACAGGAATCATAAATAACCGAGCCGACTCTTTGATACCTCGTAAATTAATGAGCATCACGGAAAGTACGACGAACACCGATATTGGTACGGTCCATGAGAGAAGGGAAGGGAAGGCGGAAACCAGTGCCGCCACGCCCGCCGTGACACTGACCGACACGGTTAAGGTGTAATCGATCAGAAGGGCGGCTCCTGCTACGACGCCAGACCAGGGACCCAACGTGTCACGACCAATCACGTAAGCGCCACCACCATTGGGATAGGCGCGGATGATCTGCCGATAGTTAAATACTAAGAATGAGAGCAATAAGACGATAACAGCAGAGATAGGTAAGGAATACCACAGCGCACCAACCCCGGCATAGGTATAGAGGACAATGAGAATCTCTTGGGTTCCGTATGCCACAGATGATAGTGCATCCGGTGCCAGAACCGGTAACCCCAGCACAACTCCGACTCGACGTCCGCCTTCATCCTTATCCTTCAATGGCTTTCCGAAAACAACCCGACGCCAATCCAAGTACCCACCCCGCTTTAGTTCTAAAAAACGATTATACTCAGAATTTCAGACAAGTGATATAAGGAGTTTTGACAAACCGTCCAAGACCCCACCTAGAGCATATGTCCCCCATGTTGAATCCATACGATGCAGCTATGGTGCCAAGGCATCGAGACGCGCATTGATCGAGGTCATTAACTCTCGCGCGTTATCGACCTCAATCGCCACACCAGAATACAATTGGCGACCGATATGAAAATCTACCAGGTCTAGGGAGATGACATGGTCTGGATGTTCGTAGGAGAGGAAATACCAGCCATCTGGACCCACGTAGTGACCTTCGAACACTAATCCTAGAGCGGTTCCACCGACTCTGACGAGATTCTCGGGGACGCGCAATTCATCGTAGACATTTGAAATGTTCTCATAGGGAATGACGAGTCGTCCTTGCAAGGCTTCTAACATGGTGATTCCTGTCAACGTGATTTCGATTTCGTGATCTCGTAGTTCCATACGGCGCATTCGTGTCACCCTTCCTACCGTGGTGGCGATCTATGTAGCCTTTTACATACCCTAATGTACGCTTTTAAGTCCCGTACGTGAAGTCACTGCCGGAATAAGCGAGGAACGGTTCGGCTCGTGTCGAGGCTTCTCGTCGCTCTCAACCCGAGAGAACAGATGTTGAATCGGCAACTTTCGGGGAAATGGCTGTGTGACGATTGAGAGGAAAGCACTACTATAGAGGCTAGTATGCAGTGGGGGAACGGGTGTCCCAAATGAGACATGGGGGGAAGGCAATGATAGGTCCCACGGGTGGGTTATCCCCGCAAGCTGAACGTGCGTTAAGTACACCATCGCCAGGATTATGGATGCCTACGATTAGAGCAGAGGACATTAATCTTGGATCAGGCTATCCGTATCCTGCGGCAATTCCCGTCGCGGCGATCAATGAGGCATGGACGCGAATGCTGCATAAGGAGAGATACCAGCCGTTTCAGTATCTGGGCTCGGATGGGCATGGGAGGTGGATGGCATGGCTGTCACAGGAAACCGAATCGATTCGAGGGGATCGTGACGCCATTATTTCGACATTCGGTGCTCTGCAAGCGGTCGATCTTTTGACCCGTGTTCTCATTGATGACAAAACCACTGTGGTAGTGCAGGGCTCCACTTATATGGAAGCCTTGGAAATTTTTCGCAACTACACTCCGCACATTGTTGCGATTGCGCACCGAAATGGCCGGTTTGCTATTGAAGACATTGAGCCCTTGATACAGCAGCGACAAGCGATGGGACTGCCGGTGCGATTGATTTATTGGGGAGCGGATTTTCAAAATCCTACCGGCCTCGAAATGTCTCTTGAAGACCGGCGACGGCTGGTGGCGACGGCCAACCAAGGAGATGCCTATATTTTGGAGGATGCGGCCTATCGTGCCTTGGCGTTTACGCGGGCCTTGCCTAGTCTGAAGGAATTGGATTCTCATGGCAGGGTCATTTATGTTGGCAGCTTATCCAAAACGCTAGCCCCAGGGTTGCGTTTAGGCTGGGCGCTCGGACCAAAATTGCTCATCTCGGCCATGGAGCGGCTTAAGAAAGACTTGGGGAATCCTCTAATAGAGGCGTTAGTGGGTCACTATCTCAATACTCAAGCATACGCTCAACACCTGCACGAACTGAGAAAACAATATGCTATTCGTGCGGACTGGATGCTATCGTGCTTGGGACGGGAGATGCCCAGCACTGTTCACTGGGATATCCCACGCGGGGGATACTTTGTTTGGCTCAGAGTGAATTCTCCCAGGTCCAGTGACGCGATAGCGCATGCTGCACACCAAAAGGGTGTCGTACTCTTATCAGGGTCTCATTTTAGTGGCGCCAAAGGCGAGGACCCGCATGCACTTCGCGTGTCATTCAGCTATGAATCGCTCGAACGCATGGCAGAGGGCATACGACGGTTAGCTGACCTTTTACGTTCGGGCTATGACGATAGCACGCAATAAGAAGGACTTCAATAACATAGCGTCACCTCGACCGCAAACGGCTCGCGATTATACACCACCATTCGCATACCACCGCGCGTAGGCAAAGGAGCGGCAATGACGTGAGCGCCCATGGGGACCGTTTCCACTATCTGGGGAAGATGAGGTTTCCAGTGGTTGGTAATGGCGAAGGCCGGACCGTGGGCAAAGTTTTGTGCAGCGACCGTGACCACAATGGTGGTCACGGCGCTTTTGCGTTGAGTGTGGTCGCGGGAATCGTACCCATGCGTCCTGATTG
>NZ_JBYCKN010000003.1:0-9166 GCF_057473405.1 Sulfobacillus sp. TH-112 | reverse complement strand
CATCCAAAAAACAAGCCATCATACAATCTTTTTCAATCAGCGTTTAGTGTATCATAGAAGAAAAAACATCTTTACTAAGGCTGGGACATCGGATATGGCATCAGTTTCACTCCAAGACGTCAGTATCAGCATTGGCGGAAAAGCCATTGTGGATCACGTCACATTCAATCTTTCGCCCGGTGATCGAATCGCGCTGGTTGGCCCAAACGGCATGGGTAAAACCACCCTTCTTCGCACTATCACAGGCGAGGTTGACCCTACTAAGGGTCTAGTGGAGCGTACAGATACGTTAACGATAAGACGTCTAGAACAGTGGCGTCCTCAAGACCAGCAGTGCATTTACGATGTGGCTAACCTAGCAAACCCTGCACTACAAATTGTTGAACAGGACTTAAAGCAATTAGAATCACAAATGGCTGACCCCAACCAAGATGAGTCTATGGATGATTTAGTGAGTCGATGGGGAAAACTATCTGAGACGTATCAGGCTATGGGCGGTTACGAATGGGACTCGCGCGTCAAAACGGCGCTACAAAAACTGGGCTTCCCACCGCACAGGTGGCAAGAGTCTACCGCACATCTTTCCGGAGGAGAGCAGCATCGACTATCATTGCTCGCATTGATTCTTTCGGGAGCCTCAATCTGGCTCATGGATGAACCCACCAACCACTTAGATATTCAAACCATTGCTTGGCTGGAAGACACCATCAAAGCCAGTTCGGCCGCGATGATCATCGTGTCTCACGATCGCGCCTTTCTCGATCATGTGGCCACACGCACCATGAGTTGGGAAGATGGGAGCTTTTGGATTACCAGTGGCAATTGGACGCAATATCAAAGGGTACGCGAAGAGCGCCTCCGCCTCGAGGCGTTGCAGTGGCAACGACAACAAGAGGAAGAAGCTCGGCTGCGAGCCTACATTGACCGTTGGCGCTCAGGCACACGGGCACGCCAAGCGCAAAGTCGACAAAAGAAGCTCGATCGAATCACCCAAACTGCCCCTCCCAAGTCCACCGCCGTAAATATGCGGTCCTTAGCCTTAACCCATCAAGGGGAGGAGCGTGTGGGTCATTTGCCCGCGCTAAAACTAGATAATCTCAAGATTACCCGTGGTAGTCGGGACTGGCGACCGATTTCTCTTTCCATTCCTCTCAACGCCCGTATCGCTCTAGTTGGCGCCAACGGAACCGGAAAAACCTCCCTATTGGAAGAACTGATTCGCTCGAAGGATAGTCATTGGAATGCCGATATCACCCCGGTGTATCTCACCCAAAGCGCTGTGCAAGAGTTGCCGGACGGTGTTCTGGCAATGGATTACGCCTTTGATTTAGGGTGGGAACGCGAACAAATCTACTATCTCGGGGCCCGGTTCGGCATTGTCGAATCGCTCTGGACGCAGACACTGGACACCTGGTCGGGGGGAGAAAGAGCCCGCTTAAAGCTTCTCGAGACCCTCATGACCCCGTCTCAAGCACTGCTCTTAGATGAACCAACCAACCATCTTGACGTTCGCATGCGAGAAGCCCTAGAACGGCTCATTGTTGAGTACCCTGGCACCCTCATTGTCGCGAGTCATGATCGCGCTTTTCTTGAACACACCAGCACCCATACCTGGTGGGCCCTAGGCGAACATTTTGTCTTTGAACGGGTGCCCTTTCGTGTGGATAGAACCGGTCCGATCAACGTTTCATAGCCCCGTCATGACTGACAGGCCATGGATCTAACTCGCACTTCTGATATACCGTGAGAACATGCCCGGCGCATATTGATCGAATGGCGGCTAATCTGAACCGACGCTCAAGCCTCACGGTCATCGCTGAGAGACAACCATTCCACTCGTCGTCTCTCAGCCATGCCGTATCGACTGCTGTTCGGGTAGGAGAGGGACGGTCTTCCAAAGAGAAAGATGACATGTATCGCTCACCGTGGACCGCCTCCGATGGCCTCTAGATGGCTCACGACCACACTTCTGTGGCGGATCATTCCCCTCCCTGACGACGCCATCGACCCCTACCGACTTCTCTTGATATATGGAACATCGCGCGCAAACGGCTGAAAACCAACACTGTAATATAAATCACGAGCGGCCGGTCTTCCTGCAGCACCAACGCAGGCGACCAACATCGTCTCTGCGCCCGCATCGCGGGCTTTTTGCATCCCATGCCACATTAATGCGGTAGCCAATCCTCGGCGCCGAAAGGCACGATGCGTCCCCACTGGCTCAAATTCTGCTGTACGACTCACCGGATCGAACCAAATGATGGCACTGGCTACAAGTCTGCCATCAGGGGCCTCGATGAGCACGTGCAGGTCGTCGGAGTAGGGCCATGCGGCTTGTACTCCAGCCATGCTGGTCTCGTTAAAGGTTGATGGATACCACGCCTCCACATGCGCCCGAGTAGCGGCCATCGGCCCAACCTCTGCTGCCGTCCGGAAATGAAATCCATGAGGTAGGGCGGCTCTCTCGAGACCTTCAAGCGATCGCCGATTAAATTGATGCCAGAGGCCATCGTCGCCTCCCTCATCGGCATCCAATGTATATCCACGTAACGGAAGGCGGGCCAGCATATCGGCGTCCCCGTCTTGAGGTATCACGCTCTGATCAAGACCTGCCGCTTGCCCGGCAAACCAATCCAGAATGTCATCGAGTAGTTCTGAATGATTCGGATGAACCTGCCATGTCAAATTCGCCGTTTCTGATGTAACGGATGACCCGTCGCTACGCGAAACGGTGAACGGAAGTGACATCCAAGCCCAAGCGTCCAATTGATCCCTCGTGCCCGGCCGTGGCCACAAACGGTATCGCCAACGGTCACCAATCACCGCCGAATCTTTACCAAATTGCCAAGCTAGTTCGCCCACAGTGGCACCGCCTGCCAACACCTCCGGACGTAAGACGGTCACTTCCTGTGCCAACCTCTGCATTAATGACACCTGTTCAATCCCTAAAACAGGCGGCTTCCTCTCTTCTCGACTTCCCAAGTCAATCTCCCCTTCCAATTGTTCCATGACACATCGACACTGGGCCGTGCTCGTTGAACGGTTAGCGAGCATGCCGCACGGTGCCTCAGCATTATCTATTGGGAATGGAGCATTTGGGCTGGGAGGTGAACGAATCTTTCGCCCTGGCGCAGGAGGATGGAGATGAGGAGGGCTATCGGTGAGAAGAGTTCGATGCTCAGTCCGCAAGCCAGCGAATCCGCAAAATAAAATACTAACCCTACAGCGTATCACGATCATCGATGGTCCTCCTTCACGAGAAGACCCATAGTCTCCCTCGAAGTTATCGAGTCAACGTGTCAATACGCAAGGGTCAGCACCTCCGGCCAATCCGCCACGAAATTATGATAAGTCAGACTAACATGCGGGCTATTCTCCGTCAACAGGCAGGCGCGAAAAGCCCGCGGCCCTCGCGCCTACCGTCATACCAAGTGTTGGAATTCAACCGTTCTTCCTCGACCAACGCGCAATTCTAGGCCGCAATAAGAGGTATCCCATCATTCCCGTCCTCGTCGGCGAGAATGATGGGATATCTACGCTACCCTAATATTTTTCCGCCACGGCCTTCATCTGCATAAAGAGCAGCAGGTAGTCTGGACTGCCTGTTTTGGAGTCCGTTCCCGACATATTAAATCCGCCAAAAGGGTGTGCTCCGACGACTGCCCCGGTGCATTTGCGATTAATGTAGAGATTACCGACTTCAAATTCCTGTAAAGCGCGCTCAATGCGATCCCGCCTGTTTGAGAAAAGCGCTCCCGTCAGCCCGTATTCTGTATCGTTCACAATGCGAAGCCCCTCTTCAAAGTCACGCGCACGAATCACCGCCAAGACAGGCCCAAATATTTCTTCCTGTTCCAACTTCGAACCAGGCTCAACCTCGGCAAATATGGTCGGTGGAAGAAAATATCCCTTGGACGGGACAGCTTCCTCTCCCGCCACCATTTTCGCATGCTCACGTCCCCAGTCGATATAGGATTGGATCTTCTCATAGGCCTTTTTATCAATCACAGGACCCATATGATTATGATGGTCTTGGGCGTCGCCCACTTTCAAGGCACGAGTAAGCTCGACGACACGATTCACTACCTGATCATAGATCGCGTCTACCAAGACCGCACGTGAGCAAGCAGAACATTTTTGCCCCTGAAACCCGAAAGCCGACTGCACAATGGCGGTAGCCGCCGCGTCCAAATCGGCGGTCTCATCCACGAGAATCGCGTCTTTCCCACCCATTTCGGCCACAACCCGCTTAATCCACTTCTGTCCCTCTCGAGGCTCGGCTGCCAAGCGGTTAATGCGAAGTCCCACTTCTCGCGATCCCGTAAAGCTAATAAAGCGCGTGCGCGGGTGGGTCACCAAATGATCGCCTATGACACCTCCGTCACCAGGTACAAAATTCAATACCCCAGCTGGAATGCCGGCGTCTTCCATAATCTCGACGAATTTCGCAGCAATGACGGGTGTCGGACTCGCTGGCTTTAATACAATGGGATTCCCTGCAACCATAGCCGCACTGCTCATTCCGGTCAGGATGGCTAAAGGAAAGTTCCAGGGAGGGATAATGGCCCCTACCCCAATCGGACCATAAAACGCGGTGTCCTCTTCACCGGGAAGCGGCGTCACGGCTACAGGACCTGAAAGCCGTTCCATTTGTCGTGCGTAGTATTCCAGAAAATCGATGGCTTCTGCCACATCTCCGTCGGCCTCCGCCCAGGTTTTCCCAGCCTCATAAATCTCCCATGCAGAGAGCTCGAACTTACGCCGCCGCATAATGGCAGCGGCTTTCAGCAAATATCGAGCCCGTTCTTGACCCGGTACTCGCCTCCAAGAATCAAAAGCTGCCCACCCCGCATCGATTGCCTCATCTATATGTTCCTTGGTCGCCTTCGCGATCCGCCCAACCACTTCATCAGGATTACTGGGGTTGATGGAAATTAACTCCTGTTCCGTCGATAGGTGTCGGCCTCCTATGAGGAGGGTATATGTTTTCCCTAATTGCTGCTTAACCTGCTGTAGCGCCTCTTCCATCAATCGTTGGTGCGATGGTAGACTAAAATCGGTCAAAGGTTCACTCACATACGGTTGAATAGCCATTAGCAGTCCGTCCTTTCTTCTCTCTGTTAAAATCACCTTTTCCTGCTCTCCAGCATAGCATGCCCGCACATTATTGGCTTTGCTCAAATAGCGTAAACAGTGCGGGCGCTACGCGATTTAATCGCCGAGCGCGACCATTCATCACAAAAGCATGCTCTGTTTGACCTTCAACCGCCCAAAGGGAAGTATCCTGGGGCGCTCTAATGCGATAACGGAAGCTCACCCGAGTCGGCGTGAGGAGATCCACGTCTGTAATGAGGTCAATCGGGTCGCCGGGTCGCAAGGTATGATGAAAGGATACATTAGCCGACTTCACTAAAAGTTCAATGCCCTGAGTACGCAATACCTCATAATAGTCAAGGCCATGCGCTTTGAGCCACGCTATTCGTCCCTCAGAAAACCAGTCAAGGACACGCGCATGATAAATGATGCCCGCCGCATCGCACTCTGCCCACCGAACATCACTTTGCCAAGTTGTTTCGCGGATCACCGTCGTCTCTCCTTCCTCCGTTCGTCCCTTGTCATCATAACAAAACACCCATTTCGTCGTCATCCGTCGCTACCTAGGCAAAAAGCCGCACTGCCATCGTGGAGTAGATTGATGCCTCCCCACGGCGATTGATCGGGCGATTTATACAACATGTGCTTGAAGGCATTGCATGACAGCCCCGTACTCTGGCATCGAGGGGAAATGTCCCACTGTGATACTTCACCGATGCCGTTGACAATCATCACGATGCTAATTATTATGTTTATCAATTGAATACTTTCGAAAGGGTGATCTCATGTCCGATCTCCATAGACAATGGAAAGACCACGTTTATGACCAGTTCGCAAGAGTAGGCAAGGCTCTGGCTAGTCCACGACGCTTGGAACTCTTGGATCTCCTCAGCCAAGGACCGAAAACGGTAGAAACCCTAGCACAGGAAATTGCGACAAGTGTCGCCAATGTGTCCCAACATCTGCAGATTTTGGCCCGTGCACAATTGGTCACCACCCAAAAAACGGGTACTTTTGTCATCTATCGCCTAGCCAGTCCCACCATTGCGGATTTACTGGGCCAGATCCACGGCGTCAGTGAAGGGCTATATGCGGAAGTGCGCGAATTGCGCAGAACCTATCTGACCGACCGCGACACCTTGGCGCCGGTGACGGCAGAGCAGTTGCAGCAGCTACTCACCACGGACGAGGTCTATCTGATTGATGTGCGCCCGCCATCGGAGTACGCCGCCGGTCACCTCCCCGGTGCCATTTCAGTGCCATTAGAAGATGTCGCAAGTCACTTCGAAGCGTGGCGGGACCCGCGTCCCGTTGTCGCTTATTGTCGTGGTCGGTATTGCCTGTACGCTCGCGATGCCATCGCCGTACTCCAAACATTGGGAATCACGGCCCGACGCACCGATGTGACAGTCCACGACTGGCCCGTCTCCGAGCGGACGGGATAGCATATAGAACCTCGGGATAGTCTAAACAAGGAGGATGTGACGATGATTTTTCGCCAATTTTTGCACACAGAACCGGTCGTGGCTGCAGCCTATGTCTTTGGCTGAGGGGGCCGCGGAGTCGCCGCCGTGGTGGATCCACTGCCGAACATTACCCCGTATCTTGAAACCCTTCACGACACAGGCCTCTCGCTCCTCTATGTCATCGATACGCATACCCACGCAGACCATCAGTCCGGGTCGCGAGCGTTAGTGAAAGCTACCGGAGCACAGTATGTCCGCTATACTACTGCAGCAGTCGCGAATCCTGTCCTCAGGGTGAGCGATGGCGACCACTTGGACATGGGCAATGTCGATGTAGCTATCTGGCACACCCCAGGCCACACGCCTGACCACATAAGCCTGGTGGTGACCGACCGTCGCCGCGGCCCGGATCCCTGGTTTGTTCTCTCGGGCCACACCCTGATGATTGGCGATGCCGGTCGGCCCGACTTAGCGCCGAACGATGGTGCTATCGATTTATACCAAAGCCTCGCAAAGTTGATGACACTGCCGGACTACGTTGAGCTCTATCCAGGGGCCTTCGCCGGATCCACGTGAGGACGCGATCTAAGTGGAAAGGTCGTTTCCACTATCGGATTCGAACGTCGTACCAATCTCGCCCTTCAGCCCCGGACCCAAGTGGAGTTCGTGCGGTTCATTCTGGATACCCTACCGCCCAAGCCCCCGAATTTCGAGACCATTATCGCAGCAAATACCGAAGGAGGGTAACCATCCGATGGGCCAGCCCATTCACGGAATCCGTCCCAATCGCTGGCAATTTCTATTGCTCGCTATCAATGTCGCGCTGGTCGGCGCGACCCTAGGGGTGGAACGTACGGTCGTTCCGCTCTTGGGACGCAATGTCTATCACGTGGGGTCCGCTGTAGCCTTAACCTTCATTACCTCGTTTGGGTTAACCAAGGCGTTAATCAACCTCGGCGCGGGCCGATGGTCCGATCACATCGGTCGCCGCCCTGTGCTGCGTCTAGGCTGGCTGGCGGCCGTCCCCATGGTTGCCCTCTTGTTGGGCGTGCATCAATGGTGGGCCATTATTGCAGCGAACATCTTTCTTGGCGCCAACCAAGGGTTAGCTTGGACCATGACGGTAACTGCCCAGTTGGATCTCGTGCAACCCACAGAACGCGGACTCGCCATGGGAATTAATGAAGGCATGGGATACCTCGGCGTAGCCGGGGCGACTGTTGCGGCAGGCTTGTTAGGCGCTCACGGTCACCTGACTACTCGCCCGTTTCTCTTGGCGGCTGCGCTAGTCATAGTCGGCGGACTAATGAGTCTCACTGTCATTCGGGAAACTCACGGATGGGTTCGGGTAGCCCACTCCGCCCCATCCCCAGCCTCCATGCGCCATCTCTTCGGCGAGACCACATGGCGCAATCCGGCGTTATCGAGCATGACGACCGGGGGATTTGTGAATAAGTTGGCCGACACCACCGCATGGGGGGTGCTACCATTATATTTTGCTTCCCAGCATATGCCTTTACTCACCATTAGTCTGTTGTCCGGTATTTATGGCGCAGTCTGGGGGGCGGGTCAATTTGGAACGGGCCTGTGGTCAGACCACATTGGCCGCAAACCGCTCATCGTCAGCGGCCTCTCTGTCCTGGGTTTAGGCCTGATAGGGATGGCGGTGCTTCGCGGGCCGTGGGCGTGGGGAGCGCTAGCTGCCGTCATGGGGGTGGGGATGTCCATGGTGTATCCTGTTCTCAACGCGGCTGTTGCGGACGTGGCGCCTGCGCAACACCGAGGTGCCATTCTCGGCGTCTACCGCCTTTGGCGCGACGGAGGCTATGCCGTGGGTGGCGTGTTGCTCGGCCTTCTCATGGAGACCCTCGGAATGCGCGGCAGCATTGCGGGTATCGGCGCTCTGGTTCTGGTCACGAGTGCCTTAATCGCCAGACGCATGCCCGAAACCCACCCCCACCGTGCGAAACGAGCCTCATAGCCCCGCTACGGAGTGGCACTCTCCTTTGAGGAGGATCCCCTGTAAACTCCGAACACCGCACTCCAACAGAGGTTGCTGGCCGACTATTCGCCGATTCTCGCGCAATGAGATGTCCTGGATATACATTCTGTATAGGACTTCCTGGTTAGCTTTGTGCCGCACTCGGTGAGTCTCCTGCAGAGATCTCGGATTTCGTGGAAAATCTGATCATAATATGGCCCGGTCCGCGACGCCTCCATTCCTTGGGTGGATCGCTGGTAGGCTGGATGGCTATTTCGACATGGAAAAAAACGGGCTTGCCAGCGGTGCTGCTTGCACAGGCGTTATCTGCTGCCCAAATATCAGCGAAAGCTCTCGTCATTGACGTCCGGACGGACTCCGAATGGCGGGCGCGCCATCTTTACCACAGCCAGAATATTCCGCTGGCGGTGCTCCCCTTGGGCGGTTAGCTTCTCAATCTCACTATATCGCCCACTACGGGCATCTCTCGCAGGCGCCGCTCATCTTGCGTCAAGTGGATTCCCAGTAGAGCTTTTTGCGTTGTGCCCTTCGACCCGCTGTGGATAACCGCTTTTTCGGGGATCCATGCGTAGCGGCGGCGTTCCGTCCGCAAAATAATCCGAGT
>NZ_JBYCKN010000002.1:0-34897 GCF_057473405.1 Sulfobacillus sp. TH-112 | reverse complement strand
TTCACTAACTTTCGAAGAGTGGATCGTCAGAGGAGGGCATGGGAATCACCGTGGCACTTTGATGTTCATCTGTGATTCGCCATTGATTGCCGATCTCTTGGTAGAGAATCTGGGTGAGACGATCTCCTGCTGTATCTTCCAATGATATGTGGAGTGCCACCTGATCATTAAATGTTGCTTCCAGCGTGAGTACCAAGGGTGTAATCGCATGGCGCACTCTTTCGTAATGTGGATAGCCTATCTCTAGAGTTTGGGATCTCACCAGTACAATCCGTCCCGGCTCGGTCTTCGTGATTGCTCGCTGCGCGGTTTCTTGATAGGCACGAATAAGACCGCCACGGCCGAGCTTAATGCCTCCAAAATACCGAATCACCACGACTAAGGTTTCTTCCCAGTGTTGCTGTTCCAAAATATGGAGCATCGGCAATCCAGCAGTGCCTTGTGGTTCGCCTTGATCAGAAGCTCGCATGTTACCGGAATGAATGCGATATGCCCAGGTATAGTGATTAGCTCCAGGATACTGGGCTTTGAGAGCATCGAGATGCGGCATGAGATCATTGGAGCCGGTGAGGCGGAAGGTCTGCCCAATGAAGCGTGAACGCTCCACAAGATACTCGACAGGTTGGGATGAAAATACCGTAGGCATGGTGACGATTTCCTCCATCGGTTGACTAATGCCTAAGCAGGCTTAGGTGGTTCTCCGGACTCTTTTGGTGAATGTTCAGGTTTGTTCAGCGTACACTAGCATAACGCCTCATGTCTCGAACGACTAGTCATGACGCGGCTTGAATGGTATCGTGGGTGTGGAAATTGTGGCGACGAGGAGGTGAATTTGTGGCAAATAGCAGCCATGCGGAATTTGCGCGAATGAATCCGCAGGAACAGATAGAGTGGCTCAGCAACCACCACCAGGACACCTTAGCGATGCGTCCAGAAGTGATGATTTTAGCTGCCCGTTATGGAGATGGACATTTGCGAGCGGCGAAGGCTATTGCTTTAAGCCTGTTAGTGGCTAATCCAGGAACCAAAATGGGGATTCTCGATTACTATAAATTTGTTAACCAACTGTTGGACAATGCGATACGTTGGGGGTATCTCACGTCAGTTCGCTATGCGCCTAAAATCTGGAAGGCCTTTTATGCATCCACACAGCGCATTGATCCAGAATCTTCGACTCAGCAATTTTTAAATCATATTGGTATTGAGTCATTTTATCGGGCGATTCGTCCGAATCCTCCAAAGATTATTGTGTCGACCTATCCAACCGCAGCTGGAGTGGTATCAACGCTAAAGCGTCAGGGGCGCTTGCAGGCTTTGAATTACGTAGTCATGACAGACTATAGCATTCATTCTCAGTGGATTCATAAATATGTGGACCTGTATTTTGTCGGCGGCGAGGACATGAAAGAAGCCTTGATGGAACGGAGTGTTCCGGAAGAGCGTATTGTGGTATCGGGAATTCCTGTCGATAGTCGTTTTCAAGAGCCTGTCAATGAAGAGAAAGTGCGACGTGACCTGAATCTCGCTGATGAGCCAGTGATTTTGTTTATGGGCGGATCCTATATGCCAATTGCTGAGTTTGATCAGATTCTCACCCAACTAGATAAGTTGAGAGTCCCTCATGCGACGGTGGTCGTGGCGGGTCGCGAGGAAAATCGGCGTCAATTGGCATTGAAGCATCAAAAGGCTTCACACCATCCCATGGTGGTGTTGGGCTATGTAGATAATGTGCATGAACTGATGGGCATTAGTGCATTACTGATTAGCAAAGCCGGAGGACTAACGACGACCGAGGCCTTATGTCGAGGAGTTCCCATGCTGATTTACCGACCGATTCCCGGACAAGAAGATGCCAATGCCACTTACGTTGTAAAACATGAGGCGGGCCTTTTAGCCAAGGATATTGGCGATATTTCCGCGTTGGTGACACACCTTCTTAGTCATCCCGTTGAACTGAAGTCCATGGCGCGACAAGCCCGTCAATTAGGGCATCCCACGGCGGCTAACGTGATTGCAGCGCAAGTGCGCCAAGCTTTGTATGATAGTAAGGCGCATGCTCAATAGACGTCGTGAGAGGACGGGCGAGGATGGATGATGGCGCTCCTAGCCCATGCGGGAGCCGCATCATCCATCTGGTTAAGACGGGGTTACGCGAAAACGTCATACCGGCGCACAGATGAGAGAGGGAAGGGGGTGAGGGAGGACGACGGCTATTGATGTAGTGCTCGTTATCGTCGGACTTTGGGTTATCGTTTACCTGCTGCCAGACGTGCTGTTTCATCATCTGCAATGGGGCGCATTCATGGGATCTCGTGAGAGCACCACCGTGGCACTGACGTTTGATGACGGGCCGGGCGACGATACCGACGCGATTATCGAAACATTGAACCAGTTACAGGTGAAGGCGACATTTTTTGTGATTGTTGCGCGAGCTCAAGCACATCCCGATGTTATAGGGCGCATGGTTGCCAGTGAGCATGAAGTGGGTCTGCATATGAACCGTCACGTGTCGGCATTTTTGTTGTGGCCCTGGCAAAGCTATCGGGAGATCCGCGCTGCGCTGCTACAACTGGAGTCCTTGACGGGAAAGCGTCCCCAACTGTTTAGGCCCCCCTGGGGTCATGTGAACCTGGGTACCTATTTTGCGATACGGAAGTTTCGCCTGACCCCGGTATTCTGGAATATTGCCCCCGACGACTGGAAAGAGGATCATTCTTCCAACTTTATTACTCATTATGTGGTGCAATTGGCCCAGCCGGGTCTGGTGGTGGTGATGCACGATGCCGGTGGAGAGCGTGAGCGCACGCGTCTGGCGTTGCCTTCTATGGTCGAAGGTCTGCGAAGTCTAGGGCTACATCCCGGAAGGGTGAAGGATATCGCGCCGGATCGGTCGAACTTGCGCCGAATATGGACTTGGTGGGAGCTGCGATTCACTCGGTCGTGGGATATTGACACCATTCCGAATTCTCGGGGAGGCGAAGCCATGCTTCGGCTGGGACGATCGCGGTATCGTGGCACGACGGCCACCTTGGACGACGGCAGCATTCTACATCGCGGAGATGCATTAGGCGAAATTCACTTCGGGAATCCGGCTTTGTCCCAATTGAGCGGCGATCGCGCCGCCGGATTGAGGGCCATGCACGGCGTGATGGGAGGCCTTGGGGACACGGCAAGCTATGTGAAGGGAATGGCGAAGTACCAGGATGTAGTGGCTATTGGTGGAGTAACTCTATTGGATGCGGCACGCGCCATTGAAAAATTGGGGTTCCGGCGCTATCCGGTGCGCGGATGGATGAAGTGGTCGATGCAAGTGTATCTCGTCATTCTGATGTCTATCTATCACAAGGATGGTTGGGGAACACTGCGGCGTTGGGCTCACCTGCGGCCGGTGATGGTGCTCATGTCGCGCGAGGAGTTTTTACGTCGCTATGGACAGGAAAAGGCTCATCGGCGCCGCACTAAGACTGATGGGGGCGTTGCCAATGCGGATTAAGCACATCAATCACTTGTTGTCGAAATTCCGGGTCGCGGCTGGCGGTTTGCCGAATGACTTCGAGTAGAGTGCGTTGAAAATAGCTGATTTCTTTGGAGTCGGGAGACGGTGGCGAGAGCCACGACAAGAGAAAATCGGCGCTAACTTCAGTAATGAGCGCCTCACCTTCTGCAGAACGAAAAAATCGATGCAACCATTGTTCGATATGAGGTTCAAGCACGGCTTCAATCCGTTCTTCAATATGCTGGTCAATGCGTTCTCGAATCATCGGGAGTCCTCCTTAAAAATCACAGGTCCATTCCTTATACGATGATACCATGAAGCCTCATCGGACTACATATTGTTTCAAGCAGATGCGGTTTAGCGCTGAACTACAAGCATGATCGGAGGTAACTCCTTGAAATTCGGCTTTGCGGTTGGAGTGATTCTCCAACGCTTCACTTACTATGATCGCTAGCCAATGTGGGTGAGTGACGTCATAATGGGGGAAGAAGGTGAGGGAGGGATAGTATGCAACTGAAAGGACACAAAGAGGTTGAGACGACTCCAGAGGTCTGCTATGGTCTTCTCACCGATCCGGAGGTGCTAGTGCGCACCATGCCGGGACTCAAACGATTGGAGCCTCAGGGGGAGAATCGCTATCAGGCCGATCTGGAAATGGGCGTGGCGGCCATTCGAGGAAAATATGCTGGCACCGTGGTCATCGAAGAACCGGTAGTCGGTCAGTCTTATCGACTTCTTATGGAGGGCCAAGGATCAGGTGGTTTCGTCAATGTGGACATGGTTGTCCGATTCCAGAATACTGATTCTGGTTGTGATATCCAGTATGAAGGGGAAGCTAAAATCGGAGGCACGGTCGCTGGAGTGGGTCAGCGCATGCTGTCTGGGGTGGCGGCCTTTATCGTCAACCAATTTTTCGGGAATATTGCCAAGGAAGTTCAGCGAGCACAAGGGTAGCGAACCAGTTCAGGCAGTGAGGTGACAAATAATGTCGTCCATACGAGATGCGCATGCTCTCATGGATAAGGCGGTTGAGTGGCATCAAAGCGGCCAGCAGGTGGCGCTTTTGACACTAATAGCGGTGAAAGGATCTGCATATCGCCGGCCGGGAGCCAGGATGGTGATGGCGAAGAGCGGACACATGCTGGGAACCTTGAGCGGGGGCTGCCTGGAGGGAGATTTGTTTGCCCATGCGGAGCGGGCCATGGAGACCGGATTGCCCAGTATTCAGCATTACGATTTAACAGAAGATGCAATGTGGGGGCTCGGGATCGGGTGTAAAGGTAAGATTCAGATCTGGATTGAGCCGTTAAATCCCGAGGATGCCTTTTGGTCCAGTTTTCATCAACGGCTGACGACGGAGACCCCCACGATTTTTGGCGGAGTGTTGCCCAGTGGCGGGCGATTTTTTTCAGATGTAGCAGGCGAATGGATCTCGCGTGGGTCCTTCACTCCCGAGATGGATGTGTTGGCCGTGCTAGGCTCGCACGAGCGCACTGGCCGTGACGGGGAGGTGTGGTGGGATATTTTGCGACCTCCTGAGCGACTGGTTGTGGCCGGAGCAGGACATGATGCCGAGCCTGTCGCTCGGCTGGCTCACCAAGCCGGGTTTGATGTGGTGATGTTAGATCCTCGCGATGGAGTGAATAATGCGCAGCACTTCCCCGGTGTGACCCATGTGGTGAAATCAGCTCGGGACGTAGATTCTTCCGAGTTGAGAGATAGTTTTTGGATCATCATGAATCATCATCAATCGCGAGATGAAGAGGCACTCGTGTTGGCAAGCCAGACCACCCCGCGGTATGTGGGAGTTCTTGGCCCTCGCGTTCGAACCCGAGAGATGTTGGCAAAGACCGGTCTTGGCGAGGCCGGGTCTCTTCCTCTGCATAGCCCGGTTGGATTAGATCTGGGAGCGGAAACTCCGGAGGAGGTGGCCATCAGTATCGTCGCTGAATTGATGGCCATAAGAGCAGGGACGACGGGAGGCGCTCTTCATGGAAGAGAGCGAATTCATCGCTGACCCAGTGATGGTGATTTTAGCAGCCGGTTTAGGAACCCGGATGAAGGGGCGGTCGAAACCCGATCTACCTTGGGATGAGGATGGCACACTGGTGGATCATCAACGGGCTACGGTCCATCGTATGGGCCTTGTCAGTGTGGTGGTAGCTCGTCAAGGCCAGGAGAGAGATCAGGTAGTGATGAACCCGCATCCCGAAAGAGGCATCGCAGAATCGTTAAAACTTGGTGTCCATGCCGTGCGCATGCGCTATGGGCCTGTGGCTATTGGTATGCTGCTAGCTGATCAGCCCTTTATTACATCTGAAGATATCACAGTGGTCTGGCGGGCCTTTACAAACCGTGCTGTGCATGTCCACGGCGTTCGGGCAAGATATGACGGTACTCCAGGTCATCCGGTGTTTTTCGACAGTGCGTTAGATGGGGCGATAGATCAACTATCGATGGACCGTGGACTCGGGTCCATATGGAATAGACGTGAGGACACCATCGATGTGGATGTGCCATTTGGCGGCCGTCCTAATCCGGCATTTGATATTGATACCGCAGAAGACTATGCCCTAGCACAGTTGTGGGTAGCTGAGGGGAGAGGTTAGCGCATGGACAATGGTAAAGCGCGTTGGTACCCAAGTGAAGAGCGGATTCGAGAGAGTCATCTCGGAAAATTTCTAGAACAGTATCAGATGTCCGATCTTCCGGCACTCCGAGAGCGCGCTTTTCGTGACCCGGAGTGGTTTTGGGATGCGGTAGTGAAAATGATTGATTGGCCCTTTGTGACAGGGTATTCCAAAGTGATAGATCAATCACAGGGGATGGAATGGACGAACTGGTTTGTCGGTGGGAAGACTAATCTGGCGCTGGCTGCACTGGATCGTCACGTGGATAACGGATATGGAGACAAGCGGGCCATCATTGAAGAGACGGAATCGGGAAAGGTTAGGACCTGGACCTATAAAGAGCTTCAAGAAGCTACCGATCGTCTAGCGTACGCATTACAAGATCTTCATGTCGAGGAAGGCGATCGGGTGGCGATATACCTTCCTATGAGTTCAGAGGCTGTGATGACCATGTTGGCATGTGCCAAATTGGGAGCGATTGTAGTACCCATCTTTTCTGGCTATGGCGCACCGGCGATTGCGACCCGCCTACAAGATGCCGAGGTCAAGATCTGTATTACCGCCGACGGATATACGCGGCGCGGGCGGATTGTGGAAATGAAAGTGACCGCGGATGAAGCACTCAAAGACATGTCAGGGATTCAGGTGGTGGTGGTTTCACGTCTTGGCATCCAGGTGCCGTGGACGCAAGAGCGCGACCTCAGGTTTGAAGACCTTATCGCGAGTGCACCCAAGAAGCCCTTTCCGACGCGGATTGTGTCCAGCGACGCGCCGTTACTGCTGATCTACACCTCGGGGACGACGGGAAAGCCCAAGGGAGCTCTCCATGTCCACACCGGATTTCCGTTAAAAGCTACGCAAGACCTGTGGCATGCCTTTGATTTAAAGTCGCAAGACATATTTTTTTGGTATACCGATATGGGCTGGATGATGGGGCCGTGGATGGTATATGGCGGGCTTATCACAGGGGCCACTATCGTCCTATATGATGGAACACCTGACTATCCTCATGCGGGGCGGCTCTGGGAGATGATTGATGCTCATCACGTCACCGTATTTGGGATATCCCCGACGGTGATTCGGGGACTTATGGGAGAGGGTGACGCGCCCTTACAGGGGAAAGATCTGTCGTCACTGCGCGTGCTCGGATCGTCAGGCGAACCATGGAATGTAGGCCCATGGAACTGGTTTTATGAAAAAATTGGACACGAGCGCTGCCCTATTATTAACTACAGTGGCGGTACGGAAATCTCCGGTGGAATCTTAAGTGGATTTGTGACTGAACCGTCAAAGCCAGCAGCATTTAATGGTCCCATTCCCGGGATGGTAGCCGAGATATGGGATAGCGAGGGATTGCCAGCAAAGCAGCAAATCGGTGAATTGGTGATTCGCGCACCGTGGCCGGGAATGACACGGGGATTTTGGAAAAATGATCAACGTTACATAGAATCCTATTGGCAACGATTTCCGAAGGTCTGGGTGCACGGCGATTACGCTTATATTGATGACGAGGGGTTTTGGTTTATCTCTGGGCGTAGCGATGACACCATCAAGGTGGCCGGTAAGCGTGTGGGTCCCGCGGAGGTAGAATCGGTTTTAGTCTCGCACCCCAAGGTCATTGAGGCAGCGGCCATTGGGGTGCCGGATCCGGTCAAGGGAGAAGCGTTGGTCTGTTTTGTCGTCAGTCGAGGTGATCTCGCGTTGGACAACGAATTAAAAGACTATGTGGCTCATCATATGGGGAAGTCATTACGGCCTAGCGCTATTTATTTGGTGCCAGAACTACCCAAGACGCGTAATGGCAAAGTGGTGCGCCGTGCGATTCGGGCAAGTTTTTTAGGGTTGCCTTTAGGCGATGTATCGTCGATTGAAAATATCACTGTATTGAGGCACGTAGAAGTAGCAGGTCACGTGTCACCACCAGAGAGGGGTTAAGGAGACACATTATGGAACGCACAAGTCGCGGCTTAAAATACCGTGTGACCGGCCAGGGAGAAGAGACCATAATTTTCCACCCTAGTTTAGGGATGGGACGGTTTTTGTTCTATCGGCTCATTCCTCCGTTATCGCGTCACTTTAGAGTGATCAGCTACGATCCGCGCGGCATTGGCGAAAATCGTGAGCTTGCTCCGTTATTGGAGGAGTGGGTGCAGGATGTGGGGGACTTAGTGGACATGGTCTCGGGACCGGTACATCTGGTGGGGGTATCGCTTGGGACCTGGGTGATGGCAAGGGCGGCCAGAGCGTGGCCTGAGAGAGTGGCCAAGTTGGTATTGATGGGGACCACCGTAGGATTTTCCCGCGGTGCCGAAGCTGTGAGTGAACGACGAGACCAGTTAAGTCAACTGTCTATGCCAGAATTTGCTCGGCTCTATGTAGCGCAAACATTTACTCCTCCGATTGAGTCCGAATATGAAGCGCAGTTTTTAGATGAATTATCCGCCGTATCAAAGGAGCAGTACCTAGCCTCGATGGAAGCGATTTACCTCACCGATAATCGGGCCGTGTTTTCCGATTTGAAGGTACCGACCCTAATTTTAGTGGGGAGTCGGGACGAGAGGACGACACCACAGATGGCGGACAGCGTGGCGGCATTGATCGAGGGAAGTCAAGTGTATGTGATTCCGCGCGCGGGACACTTAGCGCTGGTCGAGTATCCGACGCGTGTTGAAGAGTTGATTGAATCCTTTTTACTGAACGGTGAGTTACCTGAGTAGTTGAGGAGGAAGTCATGGACGACCAACGTCCCTATTTGTGGCTCAAAATACTAACGATTGTGGGTCCGACCGCTTATGTTGCGGGGGGCGAGATATTTCGTACCTACTATCTGACCCGCCACTTTTCGCCAACCACCGTGAGCGCGCTGGCGGTGGGCACCACATTGGTGGGAGCCATTATCTTTTCATGGTATGTATTTCGGGCTATCGAACGTCTGGAGACGGAACGTCGAACCTTCAAAGAAGCCCTGCTATCTTTGAAAGAACGGGAGAGGATTGCACGTGAAATGCACGATGGGGTAGCGCAAAATCTCGCGGTGTTGAAAATAGAGGCCTACAAATTAAAGGATTTTGTGCACCATCACGATGAGTCTGGTCTGCGTCAGGAAATCGAGGTGTTGGAAGCGCTCTTGAATCAAACCTATTTAGAAGTCCGCCAAACACTTTATGATTTAAGAGCTAGTCAACGATTGGACGAAGGATTTTGGCCGATTATTGAGCGTCAAGCCAAAGAATTTGAGCGCACCACCAATATTCGCGTCATTGTCCAACCTTTAAGCCCTCCTGACGAACTGTGGAGCGACCTCGCCTCAGTACAGATTTTACGCATCATTCAGGAAGCCTTGGCCAATGTACGACAGCATGCACAAGCCCGGCGGGTGGACGTGCGCTGTATTCGCCAGGAGCGTGTAGTGGAATTTATCATTGCGGATGATGGTGTCGGATTTGCTATGGAAGGACGAGAAGGCTCGACCGATCACTACGGTCTTGAGGTGATGCGTGAACGGGCCGAAGCGATTGGTGGTAAGCTCGATATTGAGAGTCATTTGGGAGATGGAACGACGGTGCGGATTCTGGTTCCCATTGATGGAAGGGGGATGGACGGTGGAAAAGGCAAGACTCATGTTGGTGGATGATCATGCGCTCTTTCGGTCGGCACTTTCGTCGTTGCTACAAATGCAGCCTGATATGGAAATTGTCGCTGAAGCCGAAGGTGGGTATGCGGCGCTCAGGGTAGCTCAGGAGGTCATGCCGGATTTAATCTTGATGGATATCAACATGGCCGAAGGGGACGGGCTCGAAGCGACGCGACTCCTTAAGGAGAAATTGCCTTATGTGAAGATTTGCATGTTGACAGCGAGTGACGATGATGACTTATTGTTTGAGGCTATTCGTTCTGGGGCCCAAGGATATTTAATCAAGCATATGGGTCCAGAGGCGTTCGTCGATGAGGTGAGACGCCATGTCCAGGGGGAAGCGACCATTTCCGAAGATATTGCGTCAAAAATTATTCGTACCGTGGCGGGACGTAAATCGTCGGAGAGCAGTGTCGGACCACTATCGGAGTTTACCTCACGCGAAATTGAGGTGTTAAGATTAGTCGGGCAAGGCATGACCAACCGAGAAATCGCCGAGGCGCTTTACATCGCCGAAAATACGGTCAAGAATCACTTGCGCAACATCTTGCAAAAACTTCATTACGATAACCGTGTACAAGCTGCCGCCTATGCCATTCGCCACGGCTTGGTGGAAGAGTGACAAGAGGGAGAAGGACTCTGACGAATGAATCATGAAGGTGAAATGACATTAAGTGGACACCTTACCGAACTTCGCAATCGTCTCGCATGGACGATTGGGGTGGTGGGCGTGTTGTTTCTCGGGGGATTTTTTGTTTCGGAGCCAGCTCTGCACTGGTTGGTCCATCGCGCTCATGTCAAACATATCATCGTGACCGGAGTACCCGAAGCCTTTTTTGCGCTGATTAAAATCGATCTGGTGATGGCCTTAATTGTGGCTTCGCCGTTTATCTTATATCAGTCCGCCGCCTTTATATTGCCTGGACTGACGGAAGTCGAACGTAAGGTGCTGGTCGTGGTATTAGCGCCCGGGCTTGCGCTCTTTATGGCCGGGATGGCGGCCGGATTCTGGGTATTTGTTCCGTTGGTGTTGCATGTGATGCTGACATTTGTTCAAGGAGGGGTCTCGGAATATTGGACCCTCACCAACTATCTGAACTTTATTATTTACCTGACCGTGCCGTTCGGATTTCTGGCGGAATTGCCGCTGTTGTCGGGAATCTTAGCGCACGTGGGACTCATCCAGCCCTCCATGTTTCGGCGATATCGCCGGTATGCTGTGGTGGTATCGTTCTTGATTGCTGCGATTGTGGCTCCGCCGGATGCGCTATCGATGATTGTTATTGGCTCCGCCATTTATTTGGTCTATGAGGTTTCGCACATTGTGGCCCGGGTATTTTATCGTCGTAAGGCCCCCGAGGTCTCGAATTTGCCCACCACCTAAACGGACGGACTTTCCGAATTTGGCCCGTTTGAGGGCGATTCAAAAGATTTTTTCTATCTTAAAACCCAAATACTTGCACTTGGCAAGGAAATCGTAGACGATTACACTGGAGAAAACCGCACGGCAAAGGAGGCTCCAGTGTGGGCATTAATCATGTGCTATTTATCGTCGTTTTTGTCTTTGCCCTCTTATGGTTCGGATTATTAGTGCAAGAGAAGTGGAGCTACGTCATGTTGGGTCAACCACTGGACCGTAGTGATCACGTGGGTAGACGCGTTGCAAGTGTGACCACCTTTGTGCTTGGTCAAAAACGACTCTTTAAAGATAAGTATTCTGGGCCAATGCACTTCACCATCTTTTGGGGTTTTATTATTTTGACTATCGGCTCGATCATTTTTCTGGTACGGGGCCTCTTTCCCAGTGTGGGTGCACCTCAGGGCGCTGCTGCAGTGGTGTTGAACGTTGCCACCGATGTCATGGCAGTATTTGTGCTGATTGCCCTCGCGATGGCAGCCTATAAACGCTACGTCATTCGTCCGAAGAGACTGGTGAGAAACTTTGATGCGCTGGCCGTATTGATTTTGATTGCCATTGTCGTGCTAGCTGACGTCGCGATTGAATCGTTTGGTATCGCAGCGGCACCCCATGCGGCCTGGGCCCCGATTGGGAGTATCCTCGGTCATTGGTTGCGTACGTATGGGCCGTCTTTTGATGCTCGGGGGATCCTGGTCGCTGACTGGGTCAAATTGCTGTCTTTAATGGGATTTTTGGTCTATCTTCCGTATTCCAAACACTTTCACTTATTTGTCGCGCCAGTGAACATCTATCATCGTAATCTCGAGCCGTTGGGGCAATTGCCCGCGTTGGACTTTGAGGATGAGAGTGCGGAATCGTTTGGGGTTGGACAAGTGACGGATCTCGCCTGGACGGATTTGCTGGACGCTTATGCGTGCGTGCAGTGCGGGCGGTGTACCGAGCAGTGTCCAGCCAACTATACCGGGAAACATCTTTCCCCGAAGCAAATTATGGTGGATTTGCGACACCAGCTCGAGGCGGTGGGGCCGATTTTGCAAAAAGACCAATCCCAGCGCTCCCCAGCAGAACTCGAACGACTCGAGTTGCCCATGGCGGGTGGTGTGACGCCGGCGGAAGATTTATGGGCTTGTACGACTTGTGGGGCCTGTGTTGAGGCGTGCCCAGTTTTTGACGAGCATGTCGTCAAAATTGTGGGCATGCGTCGACATTTGGTGCTAACACAAGGGGAGATGCCGGATGAAGCGCAAATGTTCTTCAAAAATGTGGAAAATGCCGGCAATCCTTGGGGACTCGGTCTAGATAAGCGTCAACAGTTTGCCGACGCCATGGGAATCAAGGACTTGTCTCGTGGGGATCACGCCGAAGTGCTCTATTGGATGGGTTGTGCAGCAACCTATGATGATCGCGCTCGTAAAGTGGCTGAAGCCACGGTACAACTTATGAAACAAGCGCAGGTCGACGTGGGCGTCCTAGGTGCCCGGGAAACCTGCAACGGAGAAGCCGCACGTCGCATGGGCAATGAGTATCTCTTTCAAACGATGGCTCAACAAAATGTGGAGACCTTGAATGATGTGGGTGTCAAGACCATCGTGACCACCTGCCCCCATTGCTTTAACACGCTGAAAAATGAATACCCATTTTTCGGCGGAGAATATGAGGTGATTCATCATAGCGAATATCTCTCACGGTTGGTCAAAGAGGGGCAGTTAGTGGCGCAAGAAACCGCTCAGCCCATGCAAGTGACATATCATGATTCCTGTTATTTGGGTCGCTACAACAACATTTTCGATGAGCCACGCGATGTTCTGAAGTCGGTTCCCGGTCTTGAACTGAAGGAGATGGACCGTAATCGCGAAAAGAGCTTTTGTTGCGGTGCTGGTGGCGGTCGCATGTGGATGGAAGAAAGAGAAGGGCAAAAGATTAATCAAGAGCGCACGGCACAAGCGCTGGCCACGGGAGCGGAAACGATTGCGACGGCGTGTCCGTTTTGTCTGACGATGATGCGTGATGGCGTGCAGCAACTCGGAGAAGAAGAGCGGGTCAAGGTCAAGGACTTCTCAGAGATCTTGGCAGAACACATGCTTCCGATGGTGAATTAGAAGAGGTAGCAGGGGAGACCGATCCGGGGAAGGTGCGTGCCTCGATCAGGTTCTCCCCAAAAGCCTATCAGGACGGCACGGCGAACGACGCATCGCCAATACGGACGGTTATGGCTGGTTCTGCCAGCGACCGGAATAGGGCCAAAGCGACTCATCCAGCGTCATGCCCCGTTGGTGATGGATAAAACCGAGTGGTTCATAAAAGGGCTCTTTTCCTTCCGCCGAGAAGAGAGCAATGAATTGGAAGTGGCGGTGCAAAAATGGTTCCACGGCACAGCGTACAATGCGCGTGCCAATCCCTTGGCGTTGATAGCGAGGATCGACGATGACGTCCCAGATGGTGGCATAATAGCAGTCATCAGTAATGACGCGAGCAGTCGCCACGAGACGTTCTCCGTCCCATCCATGAACAAAGAGGTTGGTGGCCGCAATCGCTAATTGAATGCTCTCCGGATCTCGCCCTTGGGAAAACGGAATTTGGTCCCAAAGCGCCTTGATGGTGCTTATGGGCACGTTTTTGTCTGTCCGAATATCCATTGCAGTACGCCTCCCATCAAACTCTATCAGCGCTCTTGCTATTTCTAACAAGACGTCGCATCGTTGGCAAGTCAAGACATGGTCTTCCCTGCAGCGGTGAGTGACGCTTGAGCTTTATTGTGGCTAACGAACCGCTGGGCTATAATGGCCCTGAGGTGTTGAACATGCGTGTCAAATCTGGCCAAATCGCGGTCGGATTAGCAGCCCTTATACTGGGGCTGATGGTGGTGGTGCAATTTCGCTTAGAGAGAGTTGTTCCTCCATCGACGGACACGAATCAACTCGTCACGTTATTAAAGCAGGCAGACCAACAGCGCCAGCAATTGAGTCAGGAAGTTGCGCATTTGAACATGTTGTTAGATAGTCGGATCAGTCAAAAGGCATCAGCAGCGCGCCTTGAACACCAACTGACGGCCGCGGAGATCTTGGCAGGTACGGTACCGGTGGAAGGACCGGGTGTGGTTGTGCATTGGTCGAACGGCAACGCTCCCGCAGCCTACCAATTAACCGATATTGACCTACTGCTCTTGGTGAACGAGCTTCGCTCTGCAGGAGCAGAAGCCATTTCCATCAATGGACAGCGGATTACTGCTCAAACCGAGATTCGCTCGGCCGCCAATTACATTCTTATCAATGACACCCAATCCAATGCGCCATTTGTGATTAATGCCATTGGTCAGCCCAATACATTGTCTGGGGCGTTAACATTGGCAGGAGGATTGTATGATGAGTCTCAACAAGAGGGCTTATCGATGGTGATTACCTCGAGCCATAATGTTGAGGTGCCAGCAGCACCCCCTGAGGTTTTACGAAACATTTCGCCACGTACCGGTCCCTAGATATGTTCTGTTGTAACGACATTCATGTCAGTGAAAGAGGTGATGACCGTGAAAAAGACCGAGGGAACACCGATTACATACCGAGATGGCGTCATTCAGGTGCCGGAGGTCCCCATTATTCCGTATATCGAAGGCGACGGTATTGGGCCCGATATCTCAAGAGCCACGCAACGCGTCATTGATGTTGCTGTGGAAAAAAGCTATCACGGATCGCGAGCGATTGCCTGGCATGAAGTATTGGCCGGAGAAAAAGCTTTTAAAGCGACTAACGAGTGGCTTCCGCAAGCAACATTAGACGCACTGAAAACTTATCACGTGGGAATTAAGGGGCCCCTCACCACCCCCGTCGGTGGCGGAATCCGGAGTCTTAATGTGACGATTCGGCAAGAACTGGATCTCTATGCCTGTGTGCGACCAGTGAGGTACATTGCTGGTGTTCCATCGCCCATGAAGGCGCCCGAAAAGGTGGACATGGTGATCTTTCGGGAAAACACCGAGGACGTATATTCTGGCATTGAATGGCCCAGCGGATCGGAAGAAGCGAAAAAACTGATCCATTTTCTGAATACGGAACTTCATCGTACGGTCAATGTTACCGCCGGAATCGGAATAAAGCCCATTACTCGCGAAGGGAGCGAGCGCTTGATTCGGCGCGCCATTCGTTATGCCATCGATCATGGGCGTCAATCGGTCACGTTGATGCATAAGGGCAATATTATGAAATATACCGAGGGAGCGTTTCGTGACTATGGCTATGCGTTAGCGCAACGCGAGTTCGCGGATCGGGTGATTACCGAAGAGGAGGTCTTCAGCCGATATCACGGGGTTGTTCCTGACGGAAAGATTGTGCTCAAGGATAGGATTGCCGACATTACTTTTCAACAGGTGCTGCTGCGCCCGGATGAGTTTGATGTGATTGCCGCACCGAATTTGAATGGCGATTATCTTTCTGATGCCTTGGCGGCACAAGTGGGCGGCATCGGAATGGCACCGGGAGCCAATATTTGTGACGATGTGGCGGTGTTTGAAGCCACTCACGGTACGGCCCCCAAATATGCGAATCAGGATAAGGTGAATCCGGGTTCGCTTATTTTATCGGCGATTATGATGTTGGAGCATTTAGGGTGGGAAGAGGCCGCAGAAAAGGTTCGGCTGGCTCTTGAATCCACGATTGCGGCCAAAATCGTCACGTATGATTTAGCGCGTCTCACTGAGGGAGCCAAAGAGGTGAAGACCTCAGAATTTGCGAGTGCTATGATTGAACGGATGTAGTTTGACACAAGAGGAGTGAGGTTAATGTTTCGTCGTCATAAGATTACGGTGCTTGGTTCCGGTGCGACTGGAGCCACGACAGCCCACCTCCTGGCACTGAAAGAACTGGGAGATGTGGTGCTGGTTGACATCCAAGAGGGAGTTCCTCAGGGTAAGGCCTTGGACATGTGGGAATCAGGCCCTATCGAACATTTTTCGATGAAAGTGGTCGGATCCAATGACTATGCAGTGACGGAAGGGTCAGATGTGATTGTTGTCACCGCCGGATTGCCTCGTAAAGAGGGCATGAGTCGGAACGATTTGCTGAAGGTGAACTCGGAAGTCGTATTTCAAGTCGTAGAAAAGGCTGCAAAGGTGTCGCCCAATGCCATGATTGTGGTGCTCACCAATCCTGCGGATGTCATGGCCTACGTGGCCCAAAAGGCTAGTGGGTTTCCTCATCATCGAGTCATGGGGCAGGCCGGGGTGCTCGACTCTGCACGATTCCGTACGTTTTTGGCAGATGCGCTCGGAGTCTCTCCCAAGGACATTTCTGCCTTTGTGATGGGGGGACACGGCGACGATATGGTTCCGCTCGTCCGCTACTCCTACGCGGGCGGAATTCCCATTGAGAAATTACTATCCAAAGACACGATTGACGCGATTGTGAAGCGCACGCGCACCGGTGGCGGTGAGGTCTTGGGACTCATGAAGACATCGGCCTATTATGCACCGGCCTCGTCCTTGGCGGAAATGGTCAAAGCCATCTTATTAGATGAGCGGCGTATCCTTCCCGTCATTAGCTACTTGAATGGGGAGTATGGAGAGCGAGACATTTATGTCGGTGTCCCCGCAGTCATCGGTGGCAATGGCGTAGAAAAAGTGTTGGAAGTGGATTTCACCGAGGAGGAGAAGAGCGCTTTCAAGAAATCTGTGTCCTCGGTTCGTGAACCGTTAACCATGTTGTCACTCTAAGCGATAGGGAGTGAGACGGGAGCCTTAGGCGAGCTCTCGACCGCCAATGTCGAGAGCTCCGCGAGAGGTGGTAGAACCGGTAATCCCGGTGTTATCAGAGATTGTCGAGCAGGAGAAAGGGGATAGCAAAAGGTGAAGCAGTATGAGTATTTGGCGAAGGGTGTGCTACGAGAACACGGAATTCCCATTCCCCCCGGTCGTCTCGTGAATACCCCCGAAGATGCCTATGACGCGGTAAAGGAGATCGGGCCCGCGGCGCTCAAAGCGCAAGTCTTGGTCGGAGGCCGTGGTAAAGCTGGCGGCATTCGGTTTGCTGAAACCCCGGATGAAGCGAAGAAATTGGCCGAGGCGATGTTGGGGATGGACCTAAAGGGATATACCGTCGAACGACTGTACGCTGAAGGCAAGCTTGAAATTGAACGCGAATTTTACATATCGGTCACGACTGACCGTAACCGCAAAGTTCCCTTGGTGATGGCGTCTTTGGCCGGCGGGGTAGAAATTGAGGATGTGGCCGATGATCAGATTGTCCGTGAGTGGGTCAATCCCCGCATTGGGGTCTTGCCATACTTCGGACGCGGACTGGCGCATCGTTTAGGACTGACAGGTACGCTGGCGCAAGAGTTCGCCGCTCTAGTGGTCAAGATGTATCAGATTTATGTGGAAAAGGATGCGGAATTGGTGGAGATTAATCCTTTGACTGTGGTCGATGGACATCTCGTGGCTGCCGATGCCCGCCTTAATGTGGATGATAGTGCGCTCTTTCGACACCATGAAGTGGAATTGATTGAAGAGGGATCGGAACTCGAAAAGAAGGTTCACGAAATTGGCTTAGCCTATGTGGAGTTGGAGGGTGACATTGCCATCATGGCTAACGGAGCAGGGATGGCCATGGCGACCGTGGACGCCATCCAATACTTTGGCGGCAAGCCTGCGAACTTTTTGGATGCCGGTGGTGGGGCCTCGGTAGAGCCGACCGCGCAAGCGCTGGATGTCCTAGTGTCGATGAAGCCCAAAGTGATTTTTATCAATATCTTTGGAGGCATCACGCGGTGTGATGATGTGGCGCGAGCTATTTTGCAAGTCAAGAAGACGACCGGAATCCCGGTACCGCTGGTAGTTCGGCTCGTGGGGACGAATGAGAAGGAAGGCGTTCAGCTTCTCGAAAGTGAAGGGATTTCTGCCTATTCCGATATGGCACCAGCGGCCGAGCGTGCCGTACAGCTTGCAGGGGAGGGTCGGTAGTCATGGCGATTTTGCTCAAAAGAAGCTCGAAAATTGTAGTGCAAGGCGCTACGGGTAACCAGGGACGGTTTCATACCAAGCAAATGTTAGCTTATGGGTCTCAGGTGGTAGGAGGCGTCTCTCCCGGAAAATCCGGAGAGAATGTGGAAGGAGTACCGATATTTCACACGGTACAAGATGCCGTCACGGCCACCGGGGCCGATGCCTCGATTGTGTTTGTCCCAGCGCCGTATGCGAAGGATGCCGCCTTTGAAGCCATGGAAGCCGGAATTAAGCTGTTAGTGATGATTCCTGAGCACATTCCGGTTAAAGACTCAATCGACATTGTGACCCGTGCACAAGAGTTGGGCACTACCGTCATTGGGCCTAACACCTTTGGCATCGTCTCCCCCGGGGAAAAGACCAAGATGGGGATTATGCCGAATCATATTTATGCCCAGGGCCCGATAGGGGTAGTCGCACGATCAGGAACCTTAAGCTATGAGATTGCATTTAGTTTGACCAATGGCGGATTTGGGCAAACCACCGTGGTCGGGATGGGAGGCGACCCCGTCGTCGGACAGACCTTCATCTCGGTGTTGCGGCACTTTAAAGAGGATGCCGACACTCAAGCGGTGGTGATGGTGGGAGAAATCGGCGGCAGTGCGGAAGAAGAAGCGGCCGAGTACCTGAAGAACTTCGGGAAACCGGTTGTGGCATATCTTGCCGGCCGCGCAGCGCCTCCCGGAAAGCGCATGGGTCACGCGGGCGCCATTATCGAACGCGGCCGTGGTACGTTGGAATCCAAGGAGAAGGCTTTGCGTGCGGCAGGGGCCAGTGTGGTGACCATGCCGTGGCAGGTGGTTGATGCCCTAAAAGAGGTCATGCAGGGTCGCTGAGCGGCTATATCCAAAGAACAAGAGACGGCCGGTTTAGGGCCGTCTCTTGTTCTGGTGTTATGACGTTTTGGCCGCACTGGTGGAGTCAGGCAGTCCCAAGAGATCAGCGAGATCATAAAGCTCACTTTCGATGGCGTCATAGCGTCCCATGTGCGGTATCTGCGGCAGCGCGTCGGGGGGATTGCCTCGGATTGCCTCACCCAGTGCATCAAATATCGGGCCCACCTGTTCAGCCAACGTTTGATCTTGAGGACGCAAATTATCACAAAGTGCCACCACGAGGTAGCCAATGCGTTCCACGGACAACGCGAGAGACCAGTCCTTTTCACTCATATCGGCCTTGGGAAGTTCGCCCATCGCGGTATCAAAGAGGAGGCGCACGGTCAGTAGCCGTGAGATAGCGCGTGCCCGCATCGGTGAGACGGAGTGCTGAGAAGAGCCTTGCAACAAGCGGCCGAAGAGCCGACCGCTTTGCTGTAGGGCATCAGCCATAATGACCGGTAGGCGCTTTGATGAGGCCTGCCCCCAGAGAAGTAGGGCTGCTAAAAAGCCGATGGTAGCTCCCAAAAGTGTGTCGACGAAGCGAGCCCACACCATCGGCATCACCGCTGGATGGGTTCCCGAATAGATAATGACTAGGGCCAGCGAGGTGATGAATACCACCGAAAGACCATAATTTTTGGCGATAAACAGCAACATGAGTAGTTGTAACAAGACCACCAAGACGGCGGTCTCCACAGAACTTGGGCGAAAGGCCAGAATGGCGGCGGTTAGCATGAGACCTACGGTGGTGCCGATGGCTCGCTGGACGGTGCGTTGCGTGATAATCACCGTGGACACCCCCTGTAACACCGCGGCACAGGTAAGCGGAACCCAAAACGGATGGGCGATGCCAAAGATGTGGGCAATAACAACGGATAGGGCTACCGCTATGCCAATGCGCAGGGTGGCTGGAAGGACCAGGGAATCCATAGAGAGGGCCCTCTTCAGACGCGCAGAGGCGCTCACTTGATGAATTTCTGGAAGTTCGACGTCTATCTCTTGCCCATTCGTGAGCGCGACCGTCTCATGCATGGCGCTCTCCCAGCGTCTTATGAGATGATTATGAGATGGTTCAGATGTTGGCATGGTCAACGCCGACTGAGGTACCTGGGCGACGTGATGTGAGACGCTCTCTAATAGCGTTGACCAGGTTTTCGGGAGAGGCTGAGATTCACGCGACGAGAGCGCTATCGCTGAGCGTAGGACGGTCTCTGCTTGGGCGGCGAGGCGCTTGATGCGCCTGTCGTGTCCGCTATCAGCTAAGACCGCTCGATGGGCGACGGTGAGCGCTAAGGTGGCTTGATACTGAGCATCGGATGCTCTATTGGTGCCGATTTTGGCAACATATTGCGACAGCATTCGGTAGGCACGGCTGACCGGACTGGCAACTGGCCCCCGTCTATTCCAAATCCAGTCGCTCATCCCAATCAACCAAGCCAGCCCCGCTCCAATCAATACGAAGATGATGCGATCTTCGAGAACGGTGGCAGACGTGACGGGAAGTGCGGCACTGATGCACGCAATGAGGACGAACATAAAGCCCGCCGGCAAGGGCACATCAAAGGCGCCAGCGAAATAGGTCGAGGCTGTCGCTACTAAAGCGAGAGCAAGTGCCATGGCCCACCATACAGTGGATAACGCGCCCAGAGCCATCGCAATACCGAGGCCTAAGCCCACCAATGCTAGGGTAATGGCGCGCGTGCGATAGGGTTGATTTTGTACGTATAGAGAAGCAAATCCCCCCATAAAAGCCATAATACCCCATTCCAGGTTTCCTGCCATGAACCCAATGACAAGTCCCAGCGTGGTGGTGAGGGCGGTGCCCCATAAGCGACGCCACGGGGTGGGAGTTTTTTTTATCGTCAGAGCGTGCCAAAGATTAGACCATCGGGCCGTATGATACTGCGACATGAACGTTGCCCCTTTCCCTCGAGAAGTGACATTAGCATGTCCCAATCACGCGGCGGGATCCCAGGTCAGTTTCTGGATCGTATGCCTCACGACATTTCCCGCGTATCCTCTTGAGGGCACGCCAGGGCGTTCACGGCATCCCAAATTTCTTGATAGCTGGTACAGCGGCAAATGTTGGATCTGAGCCACTCTCGCACGCGTTCAGGGCTGGCAGGGCCTGTGTCTTGGATGAGCCCGTGGCTCACCATTAAAAACCCCGGAGTGCAATACCCACATTGAAAGGCATAGTGGTCGTTGAACGATTTTTGGATGGGTGAATCATGGAGTCCTTCTACCGTAAGAATGGATTGGTCTACCACTTCCGCAGTCAGTACCATACAAGATTTCATAGGCATACCCTCAACGAGGACGGTACATGCTCCACAGTCCCCATTTTCACATCCGGGCTTGGCGCCCGTGAGACCTAATGCATCCCCTCGAAGGGTGTAGAGTAAGGTCTCTGAGGGATAGATGACCACATCGTAATGTTCCCCATTAATATTGAGAGATACCTGTTCCGGACCGACTATGGATTTCATTACTGATCCTCCCATTCTTCGAGAATTGTTTCTAAGGTATACCGAGCCACGAAGGTGCGATATTCGCGAGAACCATGAATATCGTCAATGGCTTGAACCGGCATGGCCTGAACCGCCTGTTGTGCCCGCTCTTTGGGACTTTGATGCGTATCCGACAGAATGCGGTTCACTGCTGCCGATGAAAAGGGGAAATTGGACCACCCGGAGAATGCTGCTCGAATGCGGCCGTTGGCACGTCGAGTCGCACTGACCGTGACGAGCGGATAGTCAATCCAGTCTTGCCGCGTCATCTTATGACTCTTGAATCCTTTTCCCCGGGCCTCGTGAGCATCGACGCTGAGCGAGAGAAGAAGGTCACCGGGCGATAGACGTAAGGTGCCATCAAAGAGGTCTTGCAATGGAGAGGTCTTTCGACCATGGTCCGTGTAAAGTTCCACTTGACTACTATCCATCAGCAAGAACGGCAAAATCGCCTCACGATACGGCAGTGTACTCATGACGTTCCCGCCTAGGGTGATATGCGCTCGGGTGGTGTGGTCCGCAATGCGGTCACTGGTGGCGGTGAGAAGAGGCCAGAGGTTCCTGTCTGCAATGGCGGTGAGGCGGGTGGCAGCCCCAAATCGCAACTGGCCTTGTTGCTCTTCTTGCCGGGTGAGGTCACTGATGCGTTTGAGGTCAATGACCGCGTCGAATTGCGCATCTTGTAGACGGGATCGGGTCAATATTTCGGTGCCGCCGCCATAGTATGCCGGGTTCTTGTCGGAGTTTTTAAGGTCGACATAAATCTGATGAGCTTCTTCAGCAGTGTCGGGGCGATAATAGGCCATAAATTGCGGGATCATTGATGCGCCTCCTTGGCATGCCAAATGGATTCAGGTGTGATCGGCAACCGGTTCAAGGGCACACCGCTCATTTTGGTGAGCGCATTGGCTAGTGCCGCTCCAATGGCTAAAACCCCATGTTCCCCAATGGGTCGGGCGCCGTAAGGGGAATCCATTTGCGGGGTCTCGACAAATTCCACCAGATAGCTATCGGGTTGTTCTCCCATGCGCATGACCTTATATGACCGAAATTGACGATTGAGAAATTCTCCTTCGGCATTGTAGTGAATCCCTTCGCGGCTGGCGATCCCAAGACCCATGTTCATCCCTCCCATGACCTGCCCTTTGGCTATGGGAGGATTGATGACCCGTCCGGCATCAATGACGCTGGCGGCTTTGAGAACGTGATATTGATGGGTGCGAGTGTCATATTCCACTTCCACTGCTTGCACTCCGACAGTCCATGCTGGACCGGGGCGTCCATGTCCGGTTTTCTGATCGAGGAGGTTAAGGTGGCGGATGATAAATCGTCCTCGTCCGATGATTTGGCCGCCAATCGAATCACCCTCGTGATACTGATAGCCCGATGCTAAATCGGAAAATTTTACGGCGATAGTGGGATCATCGCGCACATATACTTTTGCGTTGCCGTAGTCGAGGTCTTCTGGGGAGCAGCGGAGTACAATTGCTGCCAGCGCTTTCAATTGGCGAAGGAGGTCGTTTGCCGCGTCGAGGACCGCCCGGCCTACCATGTAAGTAGAAAGACTGGCCACCGTCTTCCAATGCTCGGGATCAACCTGGGTATTGACGTCTTCATGGATGAAGACGTGGTCTAGCGGAATTCGGAGTCGCTCAGCCAGAAGTTGGGCTGCCGTGGTTTTGGTGCCAGCTCCAAATTCCACCGCCCCGGTGCTGAGATTGACCGTGCCATCTGAATTCATCGTAACAATAGCGCCAGAGATGGCGTTAGGCGGGCTGGAGGAACTTTTCCAAAACGCAGCCACGCCTTGAGTGCGAAGTCGGTGTGGTCCGATGCGTTCCACCTTTCCGCCGTTCCAGCCGATGAGGTCTTGCATGTGGTCGAGGCATAACGGGAGATTGGCCAAATTGCTATCCGTTAAGCGGGCCTTTGTCGGGGTGATGTCATCGGGACGCAATGCATTGTGCCTTCTCAGGACGAGGGCGTCCATATGCAATCGGTGAGAGAGTTCGTCCATGGCCCTCTCTACGGCAAATGTCATTGGCATATGGCCAAATCCGCGAAACGCGGTGGTATAGGTGTGATTGGTGTAGAGACAAAACACTTCGGTACTCACATGAGGGATACTATACGGTCCGGTACATTGGGCAGCAATGGCGCGCGCAATACGGGGAGATGAGTCGGTATAGGCACCGATGTCCATATAAAAGGTCATCTGACACGCACGAATGGTGCCATCGCGTTGGGCGCCTAAGCGGATTTTAGCCAAGAGTCCCATTCCTACCGGTGCGCTCGCCATATCTTCTTCTCGCGTATTCACAATTTTGACCGTCTTGCCGCCGACGGCGCGAGACGCAAGATACGCCAGAATTTCTAAATGAATGGCCGCTTTTCCCCCAAAGGCGCCACCGACCAAAGGTACGGTGACAACGATTTGTCCGGGATTTAGATCAAAATATTTTGCCAGCAGCTTCTTGATTTCAAAGGGAGCCTGACTGCTACTGTGGACCAGCACCTGCCCGTTCGATAGAATTTCGACCTTAGCGACTCGCGGTTCCATGGCTGCATGGTCAATCTGGGGCAGTTCTACCGTGACATTGACCTCCACATCACATTCCTGAAATCCTCGATCGATGTCGCCTTTCTTGACGTTGGCAACGTCGGCGATGTTGCTCTGCGATTTGGGGCTTACGGGAGGGGTCGCCACTTGGTAGCGGCCGTTTTTTTCATGGACCAATCCATTTTTAGGATCAAGAGCAGCTTCAATACTGTTGATGACCGGTAGGGGTTCAAGATGGGGTTCGATCAGTCCCACGGCCCGTCGAGCGGACGCCTCATCTCGCGCTATGACCAATGCGATCGGCTCACCCCAGTAGCGGATGATATCTTTCGCTAAAGGAGGACGATCTTCCGTAACATCGCCGCATAACAAAGATATGTCTTGGCCGGTCAGAATTTTTTTGACCCCGGGAACCTTTTGGGCCGTTGTCGTGTCGATAGAGAGAATACGGGCATGCGCCACGTGTGCGGGAGCCACGACCGCCGTCATTGTTCCGGGAACGTTAAGGTCGTTGGCGTAGCGTGCTCGTCCGGTGAGTTTATTTGAGGCTTCTTTGCGAATGGCACTTTTCCCCACGGTATCCATCAGTATTTCTCGACCTCCCAATCGTGGTAAAGGCCTCCTCAAGAGGCTAACGATAGCATGTCCCTGGCAACCAGCAAGCTATGCTTTTTCCCGTCAAAAACCTTTGTGTTTCGCTAAAGCATAATTTGTCGGTTGCTGCGTTCCAGTGAGACGGTGGCGTGGTATGATAATAGTGATCTCCGCGGATACTGGGGTGCGTGGGAGATTCTAGAATTTGAGGTGGAATCGTGAAGATTCAGGTTGTGGGAGTGAACCATCGAGATTCTCCGCTGAATGTGCGTGAAAAGGTGGCTTTTGGTCAGGAGAGCTTTAAGGACGCCTATGAGACTCGAGGTCATATTCCTCATCAAGAGGGCATGGTAATACTGTCCACATGCAACCGAACCGAGATTTATGTGGCTGGCGACGTACTGTTGTCAGACATTCTGTCGTGGTGGGAAGAATTGGTTGCGGTACCACGTGGAAAGTTTTCCGATGCTCTTTTTTGGTATCAGGATCGTGACGCTGCTGTGCATCTTATGCAAGTGGCGTCGGGAATAGACTCGATGGTTTTAGGGGAAACGCAAATTTTGGGACAGGTGAAGGCTGCCTATCAAACTGCCCAGCACTATCAATCGGCGGGGCGGCTGCACCGATTATTTCAATATGCCTTCCGTGCAGGGAAGCGAGCCCATTCGGAGACCGAGATAGGGCGTAATGCGCTGTCGCCGGGATACGCGGTCGTGGAATTATCTCGCAAAGTTTTTGGATCGCTAAATCACTCTTCTGCACTGGTGATTGGGGCGGGCGAGACGGGCACCTTGGTCGCGAGGCACCTGACAGCACAGGGTATCGGGGACCTCATGATTGCGAATCGTACCCCACATCGTGCTGAAGCGTTGGCGAACGAGACGCAAGCTCGGGTCGTCAAATTACAAGACTTAGCGGGAGCCATCCGCGCGGCTGATATCATTGTGTCCTGTACCAGTGCAAGTGCCCCTATCATTACCTATAGCTTGGCCGCCAAAGCCTTGCGCGGACAAGAGCATAAGTTTCGGTTTTTCTTTGATATGGCGGTGCCGCGGGATATTGACGAGAGGGTACAAACGCTGGGGCACACGATTTTCCTGTATGATATTGATGATGTCAATAGTGTCGTGGATGCGAACTTGGACAAGCGCCGCAGGGAGGTGTCGAAGGTGGAGCGAGTGATTCACGAAGAGGCGGACAAGTTTCACGAGGAAATGGGCGCAACACAGGTGGGGTCCGTCATCCGGTCGCTGCGGGAAAAGGCGGAAGGCATTCGACAGGAAGAGTTAACGCGTGCGCTCAATCGGTTGCCTAATCTTTCAGAGGCGGAACGGGATGTCGTAGCTGACACGACGCGGATTATTTTGAACAAGTTCTTGAACGATGCGATGGTATCAATGCGAAGTTGGGGGGCTGACCAGGAGAAAAGTTCCTATGTCGATGCGATAAGGGAACTCTTTCGGTTAGCCGATGCTCAGGACGGAGTTAATTCAACCGATGAAGTGGCGGTGACAGGGCAGTCAGGTTAACTCGGAGACCGGGGGGACGTTGTGAATGGCATAGTTGTCGCACTCACCTGTATGGGATACTTGGGGGCGGCTCTTTTTTCGGTAGCGCAGTTGTACGCGGTGCGATGGGGGAAATGGGCACGTGGCTTCGGATGGCTCGGATTTATATCGGAGTCCTTTTGGTTTATCGAAAAAGGGGTCGCCATCGGGGGGCTACCCATTATCACACTCTATGATTGGGTGAGTTTTTTTGTGTGGCTTGCCGCTGGATTATATTTAGTGGCCAGTGACCGACTCGGGTTGGCTCCGGTCGGGGCCTTCTTATTTCCTATCATTTTTTTAGTATGGCTAGTGAGCCAGAGTGTCTCCCCGCGCATTACCATGGATAGCACTTCCATCATGGGCATCGGCCTTTTGCTGCACATTGTCCTAGCGACGCTGGGAGATGTTTGCTTTTTACTGTCGGCGGTTTTCGGTATTATGTATGTAGAAAAAGAGCGGGAATTGAAGAACAAAAAAATTCGCTTATTTTATTATCAACTCCCCGCATTAGGAGACATGGATGGATGGGGAGGCAAGCTCGTTCTCATTGGTTGGATCGTCTTTAGCCTCGCGCTGCTCACGGGTGCCTGGTGGGCTCATGTGATTGGATTAAGTTTTTGGCACAACCGCGTGCAGATTGTTGGAGCCGGCGTAGAATGGCTCGTGTACTTGGGCTATTTGGCGACACGATACGTGGCGCATTGGCAAGGGCATCGTGCGGCAGTGTTTGTCATGTTGGCCTTTATCATCGTGTTGATGAATGTATTTGGTATTAACCTGGTTTTTCCAGGCCCTCATAATACAAACTTCTAATTAAGCCTAACCAAGTTGAGGGGGATCTATGGAGCGTCTTCGGGTGGCAACGCGCAAGAGTCAATTAGCATTGGCGCAAACAGGGCAAGTGGTGTCGCTTTTGACTAATCAAGGGTACGATGTGGAACTGGTCACCTTTGAGACCAAGGGAGACAAGGTGCTTGATCGCGCTTTACACGAGGTGGGGGGGAAAGGGCTTTTCACGGAAGAGCTGGAGGCAGCGCTTTTAAATGGCGCGGTCGACATCGCGGTGCATTCGTTGAAGGATCTTCCCACCGTGTTACCCGAGGGGCTGCGTATTGGAGCCTATGCTCTTCCCGAGGACCGTCGCGATGTGATTATTGGACAGGCGCTCGATTCGCTACCGCCAGGAGCGGTCTTAGGTACCTCCAGTTTGCGACGTCGAGCCTTTATTCAACATGCTCGGACCGATGTAATCCTCACGTCGGTCCGAGGGAATCTCAATACACGGTTACGCAAGTGGGAGGAAGGCGACTATGACGCGCTGGTGCTGGCTGCGGCGGGGGTGATTCGTCTGGGATGGGAGAACCTCATCGCGGAATACCTTGATCCTCATCGATTTCCTCCCGCGCCTGGGCAAGGAATATTAGCTGTGGAAGTGGCAGCGTCCCGGGACTCATTGCAAGAGGTGTTGAATTTCTTAAATGATCCGCGTGCCGAGATGTTAGCGCGTTGCGAACGCGCCGTTCTCGATGCACTCGGTGGTGGATGCCAAGTGCCACTGGGAGCCTATGCCGAATGGGTGACGGAGAGCCGAATTGGATTAATTGCACAGGCGAGTTCTCTAGCTGGGGATAGGATGTTACGGCATCACGTGGAGTTTGATTATGTCGAAGCTGACCGACGAGGACGCGAAGTAGGAGAACGGCTCGCACACGAGGGGGCGGCGAGACTGATCTCGAGAACGGAGGGGACGTGAGATGTTAGCCATCGTGGGGGCGGGGCCGGGAAGTCCTGAACTCTTGACTCGCCAAGCTTGGGATGCGCTCGATGCCGCTGAACACATTTTTTTTGAACCACAAACGCGAGACTTGGTGGGGTCAAGAATTCAGTGGATGGACATTGCGAGCCTCGCGAACGGTGAAACAATCCGAGAACAAGGAAAATATTTCGCCGATCGTAATCTGGCATGGTTGGTTCCTGGTACCCCCGCGCTCTACCCACCAGTGAGGGAATTTATGGCGCATCTCGATCCCGCCTGGTTACAATATATTGATGTCCTATCGGGGGTGCCTCCTTGGTCGCACAAGTTGGACTCGGAAGGAATATTTTTGGGAGACCATGTGGTCACGATCCAGAGTGCGCAAGGAGAAGAACTTCTCCAATGTGATGGAGTCCAGGTGACAGAGTCAGACTTAGTGCAGCGAATCCCCTGGCGTGCGGCACGCTCTTTGGCGGGGCGAAAGATTGCGCTATTACGGCAAGGCCGTCGCATAGAACGCGCTGCGCGGTGGCTGACGAATGCCGGAGCGGAGGTGATGTTACATCCGGTCTCACGCATCAAAGACCCGACTCAGTATGATGTGATCGATGCCGCAATGGCGCATTTGGAACGCTACGATTGGGTCATATTCACCAGTGGAGAAGCGGTAGAGAGATGGTTTGGTAGGATGAAAAATTTCGGCCTAGACATTCGTCGAGTGCGAGGAAAAATTGCGGTAGTGGGGCCCGAAACCGCTATGCGGGTAAGAGACTGGGGACTGGTGGCTGAACTCATGCCGGACAAAGAGTTTAGCCAAGAGGGGCTATTAGACGCATTTAGCTATATGCCGATTCGTGGGAACATGATTCTTTTTCCAGGAGGGCAATTGAACGGTAGCATGCTTAGTGAGGCCTTACGCGAACGAGGTGCGTTGGTGGAGGAAGTGTTGTTGTATGAAAATGTTAAAGAGCCTTTGGCGCTCACCCTTCATCAGGCGATTCGTACCGAGTCTCTGGATGCGATATTATACACGGCATCGTCGCAAGTGGAATATTTAGTGGAACAGCTCTCCGTGGAGGATCGACAGCATTTGGGGCACATTGCCAGTTTTTCCATCGGACCACTGACGACGCGCACCTTGAATCATTATGGTATTTCGGTGGCGGTAGAACCGCTTCAACCATCACTGCGGCTTTTAGTGGAAGCAGTGAAACAATACTTCATTGCGGAGGATGATCATGTTTCCGATTGAGCGGCCGCGCCGACTGCGGCAAAACGAAAGTGTGCGTCAATTAGTGCGCGAAACGCGGGTTTCGCCGGAGGGACTCATTTACCCGGTATTTGTGAAAGAGGGGCAGAATCGTCAAGATCCGATCCCTTCGATGCCCGGAATCTACCAATGGTCCTCTGACACGTTATTGACTCATCTGAAAGAGATATATGATGAAGGAGTCCGGGCTTTTCTGTTGTTTGGCATTCCCCTACATAAAGACCCTTTAGGGTCGGAAGCATATAATCCCGAGGGCATTGTGCAAAAGGCACTGCGAGTGCTTCATAAAGAACTTCCAGACGCGGTGTTGATTGCAGACTTATGTCTCTGTGAATATACCGATCACGGTCACTGCGGAGTGCTGAGTGATAAAGAGGTGGATAATGATCCGACGCTTGATCTGCTAGCCCGTACGGCGATACAGCAAGCTCGAGCGGGGGCCACGATTGTCGCGCCTTCCGATATGATGGATGGGCGAGTGAGCGCCATTCGTAACGCACTAGACCAAGAAGGGTTCGCCCAGGTGCCCATTATGTCTTATGCAGCAAAATATGCCTCAGGGTTTTATGGGCCATTTCGGGAAGCGGCCGAAAATACGCCGACCTTCGGGGATCGAAGAGCCTATCAAATGGATCCGTCCAATCGCCGAGAAGCCATCAAGGAAGTGCTTCTCGATGTCGCTGAAGGCGCCGACATGATGATCGTCAAACCGGCGCTCCCTTATCTTGATGTGCTTCGTGAGGTTCGTGATGTAATCCATACGCCAATTGCTGCCTATCAAGTCTCCGGAGAATTTGCGATGGTCGAGGCCGCAGCGCAAAACGGATGGATTGATCGAGAACGGGTCATCATGGAAACCATCACCAGTATCACTCGGGCCGGTGCTGATATGATTATTACCTATTGGGCCCCTGAGGTGAATCGGTGGTTGCGAGGGAACGCGAAATTCTAGAGAGGAGAGTCCTTGAGATGGAGAACAAAAGTCCTGTGAGTCACCAGAATACACCATTTAATTATGCGATTTGGCTCTACGACATGAATGCGGATGATGTTTTTCACGAAGAGCGTCATTTGATTGTGGATTCGAGTTTAGGGCTTATCGAAGAAGACGATACCAATGAGTTACCGCATGATGTGCCGTCTCATTCGGGTCATTAGTCAGAAAGCGTGGTGGATGGGTTGGATGACCGCACTGTGTCGCGACTGAAAGAGATTCCGGCAGTGCAGACGGTGTTGCGTCACTGGCAGGCCCAGGACGTATCTGCATCGCCATGGTCACAGCGAGCTGTCCGTGAGGTGCTGGGGGAGGTGCGGCGTGAGGTTATGCAGGATGGTGTCGTACCAAGTCTCAACGTCATTCTCTCCCGGACCGAGGCACGCGTGAAAGTACTATCGCGACCGCATTTGCGTCCGGTGATTAACGCCACTGGAGTGATTATTCATACTAACCTTGGGCGCGCGCCGCTCCCGCCGGCCATGATGGAGCATTTAGCGGCGATATCAACCCAATATTCGACCTTGGAATACCGTCTGGACGCAGGAGAGCGAGGATCTCGCCACGAACATGTGGAGCACGTTCTCGCTGACCTGGTTGGGGCCGAGGCTGCCATGGTTGTGAATAATAATGCGGCCGCCGTATTGCTGGCACTCTCCACTGCTGCGAGTGCGCGTGAGGTGGTGGTGTCACGCGGTGAATTGGTGGAGATCGGTGGCTCTTTTCGTATCCCGGATGTCATGGCGCTATCCGGAGCACGGCTGGTGGAGGTAGGAGCCACTAATAAGACGCATCTAAGCGACTATGAGCGGGCGATTAATGAGAACACCGCGTTGCTATTAAAGGTGCATCAGTCCAATTTCCGGCAGATGGGTTTTGTGAAAAGTGTGGCGAGCGAAGAGTTGGTGAATTTGGGCCATTCTCGTCACATTCCGGTAATGGAGGACCTGGGGTCTGGGGTGCTGTTACCCCTTCAGGTGGAGGAATATCGTGAGCCGCGAGTCCAAGATGTTGTGAGTGCCGGCGTCGATATCACGACATTTTCTGGAGATAAATTGTTGGGAGGTCCACAGGCAGGACTGATTGTTGGGCGCCTAGAGTGGATCCAAAGAATGAAAAAGCATCCTCTGGCTCGGGCGGTACGTGTCGACAAAATGACGCTTGCGGTACTAGAACTGGTACTGCGGTGGTACGTGGAGAACCGTGGTGAGGAATTGCCGTTGTGGCGCATGATAGCGTTAACGGCAGATGAAATTAGCCTAAGGGCTCATGCGCTACGTGACCGATTAGGATCTTATGTGCCTGCAATAACACTTGACATCGAGTCCGATTGGTCGGAAATTGGAGGAGGTTCGATGCCGGGGACACGACTGCGCACGGCGGTCTTGTCGTGCGTGACTTCGCCAGAAAGGCTTATTCGGGTGGAGCGAGCCCTGCGTGAAGGGGAAGTCCCGGTGATTGCGCGGATAAGTCATGGGCGCCTCCTTATAGATATGCGCACGGTACTGCCGGAGCAAGACCATATCTTGGGGGAGATGTTAGAGGTCGCTTTTCGTGCGGCCGTAATGGACGGGTAGTCGCCGCCGCGGTAGTGCGAGACCATCATGTCGATGAGGGAGGATTGGGATGAAACTATTAGTGTTCGTGAAGCAAGTCCCGGATACCGCCACGAAGATAAGGGTTAATTCGGGCGATGCAGCTATTCAAACTGATGGGATTAAGTGGGTGATTAACCCTTACGATGAATTTGCCATTGAAGAATGCTTGCGAATTAAAGAGAAGTTTGGTGGAGAAGTGGTGGTCGTGGCCATGGGACCCAATCGCGTCGAAGAGGCGATCCGCCAGGCTTTGGCAATGGGAGCAGACCGTGCCATCCATGTGGTGACCGATCAATTATTTGATAGCCAAGTGGCCGCTCGAGCGCTGGCGGCAGTGTCTCGCGACGAGGGCTATGACCTTATTGTGTCAGGAAAACAAGCGGTCGATGATGATCAGGCCCAGGTGGGACCATTAGTGGCTCAACAGCTAGATCTTCCCCAGGTCACGGTGGTCTTGAATCTCGTCATCGATGCGGAAGCGAAAAAGCTTCGTGCCGAGCGAGAACTGGAGGGAGCCACCGAAATTGTTGAGCTGCCTTTCCCAGCGGTGGTTACCGCACAGCGGGGACTGAATGAACCGCGATATCCGACGTTGCCGAATATCATGAAGGCGAAAAAGAAAGAGGTTAAGTCGATACCGATGGACTCGCTCAACATTGACACCACTCCTCTGGTACGTATCGAAGAATTAACCTTACCTCCCGAGCGACCCGCTGCTAAGATTTTGGTCGGGGATCCGGAAGAGGCTGCGGCAGAGTTGGCCCGGCTATTGCACGAAGAGGCAAAAGTGATTTAGGAGGCGGTCTCGATGGCAGAAGGTATTTTAGTGGTGATGGATCAATCCGAGGGTAAAGTTCGTCGGGTCGCATACGAAATGTTGTCGTTGGCGCAAGGATTACAGCAAGGACCGGTAACGGCTCTCACTTTTGGCTCGGGTGCTGAAACACTGAAAGACAATTTGGGACGCTATGGGGCCGATCAGGTGGTCTTTCTTACCGATGATACATATTCCCATTATAGCTCGGATGGATTTGCTCTAGCGATTGAAAAGGTGGTGGAGCAAGTAGATCCGACGGCTCTATTCTTTCCTGCCACCGCTTGGGGTAAAGACTTAGCGCCTCGGGTCGCGGGACTCTTGAGTGCCGGATTGGCGAGCGATTGTACGGAGATTTTTCAACGGGACGATGGGCGACTCGGTGCGGTTCGACCGATGTATGCGGGAAAGGCCTATGCCCGGATTGCGATTGACTCAGCTCGGCAAATATTTTCCGTGCGACCCAATGTACAGGTCGTTGTGGAAACGAATCGAGCGGCTAACGAAATCGCGGTTGATCCCGGACTGCAGGTTGGACAGTTCAAGGCTCATGTCATCGAAGTTCAAGAAAGTCAGACTGAGCAAATTGAACTCACCGAAGCGGAGATGATTGTATCCGGAGGCCGTGGTATTAAGGCTCCCGAAAACTTTAAGGTCCTAGAGGAATTGGCAACGGCCCTAGGGGCGGCGTTGGGGTCATCTCGTCCTGTGGCCGATGAGGGCTGGGTTCCGCATTCCTATCATATTGGGCAGACAGGCAAGGTGGTGAGCCCCACAGTCTATTTTGCAGTGGGTATTTCTGGCGCCATCCAGCACTTGGCCGGAATATCAAGTTCGAAATATATTGTGGCCATTAATAGCGACCCAGATGCACCTATTTTTAAGGCCGCAAATTATGGCATCGTGGGCGATTTGTTCAAAGTCGTTCCGGCACTAGCCAAAGAAGTGCGCCAAATTAAGGAAGATGCTTAGATTTAGATAAGTGAAAAAACCTAAAAGGGCGGGCCGTGTGCCTGCCCTTTTAGCGTGCCGCCAATGAAGTCACGGATTGACGGGGATCCGTGACATTTGTTCGACACCACGATGCTTCCTCGCATAATTAGTCCGGACAAACATAGGGTAGGGTGAGGATGAAGTCGGGGAGGGTTGGCATCGTGAAACGCCCGGTATCACTGGTATTACTGTTGGTATTTGCAGCAATTCAGATTTATTTTGCGAAAGTGCCGCTATCGCATCAGGTGCAGGGGTCAAGTTGGATTGAGGTGACGCATAGCCCAGGCGGATTAGTCGAACGTCAAGGCCAGTATTATTTGGTCGCTCCTGATGCACTCTATAAGCTATCGGGCAACGGCGTTCATGTCGAGGCACATCAAGAAAGCCTCAATTGGCTTGACGTTCCAGAGCCCTCTGGGGCTGGGTATTGGAAGGTGGCCGTCGGGCCGCGAGCGTTGCCGTTGGTGGGGATTGGTGGACCAGTCTATCCGTCACCGGATGGATCCTCCGTGGTGTGGGTGGACCCTGCCACCCACTTGGCGTATATGACGAGCAATGGTCAGGACGGATTGCAGTTACTCTCTAAACGATTGGGATCTGTTACCCAAGTTGTTTGGGCACAAGATGGTCAGGCGATAGGGATTTTGGGGCAGGGACCTGACGGCCTGGGAGCTTATGTATTGGACCGCGACGGGATTGTTACACCAATGGCTATTCCCACACCGCGGCTACGGATTGTGGGGTTAGGATTTAGCCAAAAAAACACCTTGCTAGCGGCCTTGAGTAACGGGCAGGTACTGTGGCAAGGACACGGAATTTTGCCTCTTCCCACCTTACAACCTGTCTATCTGGCCCCGAATCGTGCCGAGGTGCTGGGAATGACAGCAAATCATGTGGTGCTGTGGACCAACGGCCGCAAGCAAGAATATGCTCGCCCTGATCTCAAGTGGGTGGGACGGCCGCGTTTTTCCCAAAACAGTGAGTGGGCGGCGACATTGAGTCGGTCGATGTCGGGATCATGGCAGCTCTTGACCTATGGACCTGGGGAGCACTTGGACATTTCGTTACCATTCACCGAGACCTCGTACCACTTATTGGGATTCATCGGCAGTCACTGGATACTGGTTACCGTTGGCTCCGGTGTCCATCGCGGCACCTATGCATGGTGGGTTCATTAACCAATGGTCTCAGAGAAATTTACCAGAGATGTTA
>NZ_JBYCKN010000001.1:0-16526 GCF_057473405.1 Sulfobacillus sp. TH-112 | reverse complement strand
AGGGATCCACCCCCGTTTCTTGCAGTGCAATGCCAACTCGTCGCCTGATGTCCTGGCCGCTTGTCTCAAGCGGCATTCCTCCAACCCAGGCCGACCCCGTGGTGGCTTTGTCAATAGTACTTAGTATGCGAATCAACGTGGACTTCCCAGCGCCGTTCGGCCCCAGAAGTCCAAAACACTCTCCCGCCTCTACGGCAAAGCTAATTCCCGTCAGCGCCTTGACGGACCCGTAATCTTTCGTCACACTATCGACCCGCATGGCAATAGCCATAGGCTCATCTCCTTCATAATTATTTATACTGTATGGTTAATATATGTGTCAACGTCGTATATGGTACTATAGGGTACTAAAGGAGAAGTTTATGCGTAAAAAGTCTCTTGGACGCCCCCCAGGGCGTCCCAAACAATCCGATCAACTGGCCATCCCCACTGACGTCTTGAGGACGGCGGCTGCCCTATTTATGGATGGCGGCTATGAGGCGGTGTCCATCGACATGATTGCTGAGTCGGTGGGCGTCACCAAAGCCTCTATTTATTATTATTTTGATAGCAAGTCTGACTTGTTTGTCTCAGCCATCGAATCACTACTGATGACCATTCAAGGAGAGACCGACCGAATTTTGAGATCACCCGCGTCGTTACGAGAACGGTTAGGTGATCTGACCCGCGTCCGCCTTCATGTTCCTGAAACTCGGCTCGACTTTGATCGCCTGTTGCAAGAAGCTACTAGCCAATTGCAACCAGAGCAGTTAGACCGCCTGCGTTCCGCGATGAATACGATGGCAGAATCTTTGATCGAGGCCTTTCGCGGGGCGATCGAGAGTCACGAAATTCCGGACGGTGACCCCATACTCATGGCGCACGCCTACTTTGCCTTGCTAAATGTGGCCTATGCGCGTGACCGAGAAGGCCACCGATATTTCCAAGATCCCGACCACACATCACACGCTCTCATGCAGCTCTTGTGGCGAGGCATTGGTTTGGACGGTTAATGTCACGATACTGACTGAGCTCATAGTGCAATTTTCCCAATGTGCACCACGATTTCCCACATATACCGGGCCGCGATAACCCACATGATTGCCGCAGAGAGACGATTCATCATCTTCAGTGTGCGCGGGTCACTTCGCCACTGCGCCAGGCCCCGCCCCATGAATACGAGCGTCAAAAACCACATCCATGACACCAGGCACGCCGCTATCGTGTAGATCACTCGCGAGGCTATCAATGGATACACTGCGGCTCCCCCACCAATCACGACCACCGTGTCCATGATGGCGTGGGGATTGAGCAGGGAAAATTTTAAAGTCCTAACGATGCGCCGTCGAGTGGTGCTCGCATCCACCAATGATGCCGCATGATGAGCAGGCGTGACGTGAATAAGTTGCCAGCCCATCCATATCAAAAAACCGATCCCTAGAATGGTCAAGCCCACTTTAATAGGCGGCAGTACTTGCAAGAGAACGCTCGCTCCTATGACGGCTGCGAGAATCAATAGATTGTCACACAAGGCTGCGGTCACCACGACGGGAAGCGTATCGCGAAACAATCGCTGTGCGATTCCCTGATTCATGACAAAGGTATTTTGCGGACCAAGGGAAGAATCAGTGCCCATGCCAGAAAAAACCCGTGAATAAAGGCGACGTTCGCGTTCATATCTCCTACCTCTCTAGGAGCCCGTCAAAATGAAAATCCGTTGCCTCTGTTAGAGCTCAGAAGACTCATCTTTAATGAGTGGTAGATGCAGTGTCACTGTCGTTCCTCGTCCGACTTGAGAGGCAATCGACGCGCTCCCATGGTGCTGACGCATGACCTCATCCACAATGGATAGTCCCAGCCCATTACTCAGTTGACGCGACTTATCCCCAGTGACAAAGCGTTCAAATACGCGTGGCAAAAGCTCTTCGGGAATTCCCGGTCCTTCATCCTTCACTTCCACCATGATCTCATCGCCGTCTCGGATGGTATCCACTGTAATGGTTCCCTCTTCAGGCGACCACTTGATGGCATTATCCACCACATTGACCAGGGCTTCCATAAGAAAATCTTCATTGCCGTTAATCCAACCGGTCTCGCGCCCATCCCACCGAATTTTCACCGATTTCTTTTCTGCGACAGGTTCTACGCGTTCTAAGGTTTTTTCCACCCAATCACTCACCTGCAGAGGCGCCATCGGTCCCCCTTCGCTACGGATGCGCGTGGCACGAAGCAGACGATCCACGAGTCGTTGCAATCGCAAGGTCTCTTCCCATGCCACCTCCACCGCCCGGTCGTGGGCCTCATCCGAAACCACTCCATCGCGAATCGCTTCGAGAAATCCCCGGATGGAGGTCAGCGGGGTCCGCAAGTCATGCGCCACGTGTGCCATTAGCGCATCACGCGCGGCCGCCTCTCGGGTCAATTGAGCTACCTGGGTATCAATCCGCTCTTCCAATCGATTAAACTCATGCGCTAAAGCCTCCACCTCAAGCGGCCCCTCTTCGACCGCGCGTACCCGTGTCTCTTCTCCTCGTCCCATCTGAGACACCACCTGGCGCAGGTTTTGCAAAGGTCTCGAAAGCCGCCAACTAATGACATAGGCCAGCGCCCCTACCAAGATTGCCGCCGCAATCTCCCCCCACAACAATAATCGCGTCAAGGAACTCGCGGTGTGATTAGACAGCGACAATGCCGATTCCAAAAATACCCCGCCATAGATGGGGCCAGTCGATCCCTGACCCGCCACGAACGGAATGCCTACCAAAATCACATCGGCATCAAGTCGTCCTTGATAGTCGTGGCCGCCTCGGATCACTTGGCGAAGGATATCTTTAGGAACTGTAATAGGGGGAACGGTCGACGGGTTATTATATATATAAGGATGTGTGTCGAGATGATTATTAATGGGCGGTCCGTACACATAGAGCCGATCATTGAGCGTTCCTTGGAGTACCGAGAACAAGATGGGGCTGACTTCGCCGACATATAACTGCGGAAACACCCGGGGCATAAAATGGGCTACCGACTCGGCTTCCGTCGTGAGCACGGTGGTTTGGCTATTAATGAGATATTGCCGAAAAGTGAACTGCGACACTCCCAGCGCAAACGCTAAGACCGCCACTGCGACGAAAACGTGACTCAGGACCAGTTGCCCGCTGAGCCGACGAAACCACATTCTCATGGGTCCGCCCGCAGTTTTGGCAAAAATCGATACCCCTGCCCCCACACGGTATCCAAGTATTCATAAGGGGACGAACTCGCCAAGAGCTTCTGCCGCAAGCGTGTCACATGCACGTCTACTGTGCGACTATCGCCTTCGAATTCAAATCCCCATACCCGATCAAGGAGGTGTTCGCGACTAAATATCTGCTTCGGATTGGTGGCAAAAAAGCACAGCAAATCAAATTCACGCGGGGTTAAGGCAATCGTCTCTTGTCCGACTTGTACAGTTCGTTGATCGGTGTCAATTAATAGGCCCGGATGGTGAATTCTCGCTCGCTCATCCGCCTTCGGCCCCATCACTGCTCGTCTTAAGACCGCTTTCACCCGGGCCACCAATTCCTTGGGGCTAAAGGGTTTGATCATGTAATCGTCCGCGCCCATGTCTAGCCCCAAGATCCGGTCTTCTTCGTCTCCCATTGCGGTCAGCATCACCACCGGAAGCCACTGATCGCGGCCTCGGACGTCGCTCAAAACATCAAATCCATCCACCTTAGGAAGCATTAAATCAAGCACCATCAAATCATAAGCCACCCTAGTGACCCGAGAGAGGGCGTCCTCGCCGTCTTCGGCTTCATCCACCTCAAAACCAGCTTGGTTCAAATAGAGACGACATAACTCACGAATGTGAGGATCGTCATCTACCACTAGAATTCGCCCTTGTAATGCCGCTTCGCCTTTCATTAACCTTGATTCCCTTGACTCGCCATGAACAGTTTAAAAAACTCTTGGTTAGATCGCGTCCTCTTAAGATTTTGCAATAGCAACTCGGTGGCTTCTTGATTGCCTAAGTTGTGAATGGCCTTGCGAACCTGCCAGATAATGTCTAACTCTTCCGATGTCATTAACAAATCTTCTCGTCGCGTCCCTGAACGCTTAATATCCACTGCAGGAAAGGTTCGCCGTTCAGCCAGCTTGCGATCGAGGTGCAATTCCATGTTCCCAGTGCCTTTGAACTCCTCATAAATCACATCATCCATCCGCGAGCCAGTATCGACCAGAGCAGTCGCCAGAATAGTCAGACTTCCTCCGTGCTCGACGCGTCTTGCGGCCCCGAAAAATCGCTTCGGTTTATGCAATGCGGCCGGGTCCATCCCTCCTGAAAGCGTCCGACCGGATGCCGGTATGGTGAGATTATATGCGCGCGCCAAGCGTGTAATCGAATCCAATAAAATAACCACATCCAGGCCCATTTCGACCAATCGTTTGGCTCGTTCAAGAACCATTTCGGCAACCCGAATGTGATCTTCCGGAGGCTCATCAAAGGTCGAACTGGCCACCTCGCCGCGCACCGAACGTTCCATATCGGTCACCTCTTCAGGGCGCTCATCAATTAACAACACCATGAGATGGGTTTCCGGACTATTTTGGCTAATCGCGTTAGCCAACTTTTTGAGCAGAACGGTCTTACCGGCTTTAGGAGGAGCCACAATGAGCCCCCGCTGGCCGCGACCAATAGGAGCGACGATATCCACTAAACGAGATGCCAAATCCTCCCGATTGGTCTCCAAGCGAAATCGCGAATCAGGGAAAATTGGAGTGAGCCCGTCAAAATCTGGTCGCTCGGCGGACTTCTCCGGAGACAGACTGTTGACGGCTTCGACCCGCAATAAGGCAAAATATCGTTCCCCATCTTTAGGCGGCCGCGCTTGCCCTGAAACCTGGTCTCCCGCGCGCAAGTCAAAGCGTCGAATTTGAGAGGCGGACACATACACATCTTCACGACTACGTTGAAAGTCTGTCGGGCGTAGAAATCCATAGTCCCCCACAATATCTAAGAGTCCTTGAACGAACACAAAGCCGTCCTTATGTGTCCGAGCGCGAAGAATTTCCCAGATCAATTCGCCTTTTTTATACTGGCGGAAATTTTCAATATTAAACTGACGTGCTAACTTATAGAGATCCAACAAGGTCATCGCATCTAGCTGGGCCATGGTAAGCGGCACTTCACGCTGCTTCGGAATATCACGCCGGTTGGGTTGCCCACCACGATGTGGTGCGCCCTCGGCACTTCCACGCCGATCGCGCGGCCGATTATTCTGCGTGGGTTGAGGTGGGGTTGGAGAAGACAGGGCCTCTTGGGAGGTTTTCTCCGACGCCTGCGCTGCAAGGCGGGGAGGAACGGGAACTACGGCCGCCACAGATTTCTGCGGCGGCGGCGCCGCCTTATCCGCAACCGGTTCATGGGAGTCCGCAGGCGTTTCAACGACAGGCTTGGCCAGTTCCTCCACACTTCCGGGCAAGGGTGCTTCGACCACCGCAGTCGATCCGGTGGAAATAGCTTCTGCTACGACTACAGGTTTTTTTGACCGCGAATTACGGCGCGGGCGCCGTGGTTTGACAGGATCGGCAGGTTCCGACGCGGAAACGCCCAAAGATTCCGATGGCGGCTCCACATAGGGCATGGTGGACGCTACATCGACCTGAAGCGGTTCAGCATTAGCTGTGGTATCTGAAGAGTCGGTGGCCGCTTCAGATACCTTCTCCTCACTTTGTTTCGGCGATTTCGGCTTTCGCGATCGAGTTGTCGGTTTAACCGTAGATACGGCATCCTCTGCCGCCGAACTAGCGGGCTTCTTTTTGGCACGTGATGGTTTTGATGGGGTTTGTGTCCCACCACTGGTTTCGATTGAAGCATCTCCCGCTACACTCGAGGTTTCGTCAGTGGTGTCCACTTTGGGAGTTTTTGTGCGGCGTGGCCGCTTTGGGGTTTCCGTGCTTTGCGCACCAGACTTCAATTCCTCAGCCATGAATCTAAATCTTCCTCCTCAATTGGATCGTAGGATGTCCTTGTGGCCATTTCTTGTTTAGTTGATGGTCCGCACGAACAAACCGCACCGTCCCACTCAATGCCCGCATCACAACAGAGTGCGTCGAACAAAAACGGGGCCCATAATGCACCCCTTCCAATAAATCGCTATCAGTAATAGCCGTCGCAACATAGAGCACATCATCGCCATGAACCAAATCATCAAGTTGTAAGAGCTGTTTCGGATCATTTAATCCCATTTGGCGAACCCGCTTTTCTTGAACCTCATCTTCCGGCAATAGCCGGGCCTGCATTTCGCCACCCAAGCACTTGACCGCTGCAGCGGCAATAACGCCCTCAGGAGCGCCGCCGGATCCGACCAAAAGGTCAATCCCAGAATCCGTAACACAGGCAGCCACTGCCGGAGACACGTCGCCATCGGTAATGAGACGAATCCGTGCACCCACTGCACGGATTCGGTGTATGAGTTCTTCATGTCTCGGGCGTTCCAGTACCACTACCGTGACATCTTGCACGGACTTCCCAAGCCGCTCCGCCAACACACGCAAATTGTCCTCAATCGGCGCATCCAATGCAATCACCCCGCGACCCGCGGGGCCCGCCACGATTTTGTCCATGTACATGTCCGGTGCATGCAACAACTGACCTTGTGGAGCTACCGCCATCACGGCGATAGCTCCAGGCAATCCTTTTGCCACTAAATTGGTTCCCTCGAGGGGATCCACTGCGATGTCGACTCGCTCACCTTCTCCATCGCCAATGCTCTCACCAATGTATAACATCGGCGCTTCGTCCATTTCTCCTTCGCCAATCACCACCGTACCTCGAATATCCACGGTATCCAGCATGGCACGCATGGCATCAACGGCCAATTTATCAGCGCCGTTTTTATCTCCACGACCCATCAAGCGACCCGCCTCAATAGCGGCCGCTTCGGTCACCCGGACAAATTCCAGCGCAAGTTCGCGCTCCATAAGTAGCCTCCACAATTGGTGAAATTTCAACGGAATACGAGTAGGGAACAAAATTTTCATCAGGGGCGCGGCATAGCGTACCCTCATCTCTTCGACTGTAATCACTTAGTGTGTTTGAAGACCATGTAAGGGTAATCCAAATTTCTCCTGGCATGTTAGCACAACCGCTTTAAGAGCGCAACTTAGAGGTTCGGTTGAAGTATCATTTGGTGCAGGAGCGCTAAGCGAAAGGGCTTTTCCAGCCACTCCACGCCTTCCGGCAACAGATGCTGAACATCGGGATCCCCTGACATCACCACAAACCTCACCGACGGCATTTGCTCAAGAATGGCTAAAGCTCCGCCTTCTTTCATCGTCCAATCCGCGATACAGAGATCCGGAAGAGGATCCATCTTGTCGAGCTTTAACATAACGTCGTGAACGGACGCAAAGGTTTCTGACGGTATATTGACATGCGCTAGAGCGGCCGATATTAAAGCTAAAATAGAACGATCGTCGTCGACAATCCATGCTGTCATGGTAATTACCGCCCTCTAGGTCCTACCCTAATAATTACATAAGTGTATTCGCGATAATGAGCGATTTCCCTCTTTACCAAAGACGGTCCGAGAATCTTTTTTCGGCCCAAAAAGCAAAATCGCTGAGCTGTAATGTATTTGTAACAAGTTCAGGATAAAATAAGGCGTAAATTCACCTGGGTAGGAGGAAGGTCATGGCAAGCATACAGCGCACCATAGCTACCGCAATTGTTGGTTTTGCGGTTGGGGCCGGAGCAGTGGGCGGTGGGCTCTATACGTATAATCAGCTAAACCCCACAGCCCAGGCAAGAGAAAATGCATCGGCCAACATTCATCAATATGCCACGGTCGCATCAGCCCCCAGTAACGTTGGGTTAGGTGCAAACACCGTGTCGACGGTGGCAAAAGAGGCGAGCCCCGCCATTGTGAAAATCGTCGCTACCGTGAAGCAACAGGTGAGCGTCGATCAATCTCCCTATTTCAGCCCTTTCTTTGGTTCTCTGTTCGGCGGGCAAAGCAGCGCTGCTCCACAAACGGAGGTCGAAACCGACATCGGATCCGGGTTCTTCTTCAATTCTGGGGGCTATATCATCACCAATGATCATGTGATTTATGGAGCCAGCAAGATCCAAGTGTATGTCAAAGGCTATAGCAAGCCGTTCACCGCCAAGGTTGTGGGTGATGACTACAATTCCGACGTTGCGGTCATTAAGATCGATCCCCCCAAGCCCATGCCCACATTGGTATTGGGCAACTCCAACAAAACCGCTGTTGGCGCGTGGGTTGTAGCAATTGGGAATCCCTATGATCTGAGCGATACTGTCACAGTTGGGGTGATTAGCGCTAAAGGGCGACCTCTCACGATTGGCGCCCGCGATTACACTAATTTACTGCAAACATCAGCCGCTATTAACCCGGGCAATAGTGGTGGACCCTTGCTCAACCTATCAGGACAGGTGGTCGGAATCAATACCGCGGTGTCTACGGAGGGACAGGGAATCGGATTTGCTATCCCCACCTCGACGTTAGATAAACTGGTCCCCCAATTGATGCGCACCGGGCATGTGTCTCAGCCTTGGATTGGCGTATTCATTTCCAGTGATAGTTCCAGCATTCAAAAGGAATATCATTTGGGCACGGCATCTGGTGTGCTCATTGCCTACGTAGAACCTAACAGTCCCGCAAGCAAGGCCGGGCTTGCGGCAGGCGATGTCATTACCAAGGTCAATAGTCAATCGGTCACCTCAGCGACACAACTGAAAAATATCATTGACAAGAAATCGGTGGGTGCGAGCGTAAGTTTGACCTTAAACGACAACGGCAAAGTGATGACGAAATCGGTAACACTGGGTCAAGAACCCAATGGACCCATTACCATGCCTTCAGATGCGCCATCCCCCTAAATCGCATCGATTGGTGACGAGCGGACCACATCCACCTGTGGTCCGCTCGTATTGCACTAGCCCCCCACCCCGTCATACCAACTTCTATATGCGACGCTCCATCTCAAACCGGGTGACATCATAACCCATCCGTTGATAGAGACCGACAGCATCCACATTATCCTTAGTAACGTAAAGACGCGCCGTATGGATGCCCTGCTGACGGATAAACCCTTCGGCCGCTTCCATCAACATTGCACCATATCCTTGACGTCGGTGGCTTGGCATGACATAGACCTGATCAATCGATCCATAGGCGCCTTGCAAGTCCATCCGCACTGCGACCCAAATAAATCCTGCAATGATGCCCTCATCATCCAAAATGAAAATGCCGTTTTCGAGCGGCCGTCGACCAGCCACCCGCAGGCGCTGAGCTTGGTCCGCTAGAAACCCCGGAGTACACACAAACCGAGGAAAATTAATGGTATACAAATCGCACTGTGCATCCAGCAAGGTTCGAAAGTCCTGGTGAGGACGATAAGGGCGTATATGCATTGCGGGTCCTCCTCTTTCGTTCGATAGACATTTTACAATGTTACAACCCCAATGGACAAAAAAATACTGCGTGATCCAAAAGAATGGACCACACAGTTCATGACGTTATCTGGTTTGCCGTCTCCCGATGACCCAGTACAGGCCACCTGCCACCACAAAGCTCACATAATACGATATATCTCCTAAATGAGGAAAGTGACTGGCAAAGACGCCCACATACAGAGTTTGGTTAAAAAACGGTACTGAAACCAAAATGGCAATCACCCAAGCCCAGAAGCCACGATTAATTAGCCGTTTCGGATTGTAGAAAATGGATTCTGGGTACTCTCCCTTATGAATAAGAAAGTAGTCCACTAAGACGACTGCAGTCCATGGAGAAAGCCAGTAGCCTAAGAGAAACAAAAAGTTTTCAAATCCCACGTAATATGCTTTATGCCCAACATACGCCACAATCGCTCCCACCAGGCCAACAATAATGGCGGCGAGCCAACGCTTGATCGGCACATTAATGACTAGCGCCGACAGCGACCCGGAATAGATGTTGAGCACATTGGCGGTTACGGTGCCAATGATTACGGCCAAAAGAGCGAAGTCAATCAACCAATGCGGCTGAATCCCTGTCAAAAGCCCCATCGGATTGCTCGCCAGTGCCGCCTTAGGGAAAATCGTTGCTAAAGCGACGCCGACTAATTCCAACCACACCGCGGCAATGAAGTTGGAGGACCCGGCATTCCCAAAAACCGCCACAGGTTTGGTGTTTCGAGGCAAGTAGCGAGTATAGTCAGAGCCAAAAACGGTCCACCCTAAGAGGTAGGAAAATGCTAGGCCCACCGCCTCAATCAGCCCTCCCGTGATGCCGGTATTGGATGCACTCGCATTAAATGGTAGAGAATAATGGGCGTGGGAAAACGCGAAGAGTGACACACCCATGAACACCAAGGTCAATATGAGAGCCATGAATCGTTCCACAGCATGAATCATGTTGTAGCCATAAACCGCCACAATCACCTGGATTACCACCATCACCGCAAGCCCAATCAAAAAATTGGTGTGAAATAGGGTAGTGAAGGCAAATGTTCCCAGCACGGTGTTCACGGCGAACCACATCGCACCCGCAACGACATTAAATACACCGGGAATGAAGTTCCCAAAAAATCCGAAAGCAGCGCGCGAATGCACCATCTGTGGCACGCCAAGGCGGGGACCGAACGTCGACACCAAACCTAAAACGCTAGCACCAATAACATTTCCAATAATGAGACCAATAGCCGCCTGCCAGAAACTTAGGCCGAAAAACGCTACCGCCGCGACCCCGGTCGTTAACGTCGCTAATTCCACGTTAGCACCAAACCAAAGAGTAAAAATTGATGACACCTTACCATGGCGTTCTGACTCATTAATGTGCTCTATCCCAATCGGTTCCACTTGCGCTATCTCGTCGCCATAGCGTGCCTGCCGATTATCACTAGCCATAATGCCCTCCTGTTATCGTTTTATGCTCCTAGATCCGAACATTTCAATTAATAATAGTCATATTCGTTCGGAAAAGCTACTTTCCTATGGGTATAGCTTCAACGATTTTGTGTGAAAATTCCTGGGATTCATATCCGCTGCAGGAAAAAGCGGTATTATTTGCTGTATAGACTGCCTCGACAGTGATGAAAGGACGGGTTTCAGTGAATTCTAGTGTGTTCAGGGAATACGATATCCGCGGATTGGTCGATATCGACATGAACGAAGCGGATGTCAAGAAGTTGGGACAAGCATTTGGAACCTATCTCAGAGAGCGGAGTGTCGAAGAAGCATTACTAGGATGGGACAGCCGTGCCTCCTCACCGCAATATCGCGATGCCATGACCGACGGTCTCATGTCGACCGGCATCCACGTAATTGACATCGGTCAGGTTACTACGCCCATTTTTTATTTTGCGCGCGTGCATTTAGATCGTGAAGCAGGTGTCATGATTACCGCGAGTCACAATCCCGCAGAGTATAATGGCTTTAAACTCGCCTATGGAAAATCCACCATCTACGGAGACGATATCCAAGATGTACGGCGTATCATGGAACGGGGAGAGTTCGTCGAAGGGCGAGGCTCTCGTGCCGAAGCCAATCCAGTTCCTGCCTATTTGTCCATGCTGAAAGAAAAAATTCGGCTAGGCAACCGTCCCATTAAAGCCGTGGTAGACTGCGGTAACGGAACGCCTGGGCTTTTTGCCATGGATGTCATGAAGGCATTTGGCGTGGATGCGATTCCGTTATATTGCACCCCTGATCCGACATTCCCAAATCACCATCCGGACCCTGTCGTCGCTAAAAACTTGCGTGATTTAATCAAAACCGTCAACGAAGAGGGTGCCGACCTCGGCGTAGCTTTCGATGGCGATGGCGATCGCATTGGTGTGGTAGATGAAAAAGGGCAGATTATCTGGGGTGATCGCCTCATGATTCTCTATTGGAGGGAGATCGCCCAGAAATATCCGGATACGCCTGCCATTGTGGAAGTCAAGTGCTCACAGACGCTCTACGACGAATTAGAGCGCCTCGGTGCCAAACCCCAGTTTTATAAAACCGGGCACTCGCTCATTAAGGCGAAAATGCGCGAGCTCAACGCCGTGTTTACTGGAGAAATGTCCGGCCATATGTTCTTCGCCGACGAATATTATGGCTACGATGACGCGTTCTACGCTGCCGGTCGCCTCTTCCGCATTCTCTCCCAAACGTCTGAGCCCCTGTCGGCGTTGTTGCAGGATGTGCCCAATTTGCCCTCGACACCTGAAATTCGAATTGACTGTCCGGATGAGCAAAAATCTCCCGTAGTTGAAGCGCTCCGGGCACACTTTCATAGCCGTGTCGACGTGGATGTTATCGATATCGACGGGCTGCGAGTGGTATTTCCCTTTGGATGGGGGTTGGTTCGCGCATCCAATACCCAGCCTGCCTTGGTGGCGCGCGCAGAAGCTGATACAGAAGAGCATTTAGCGCTTATAACGCAAATATTTGACGAATCCTTAAGAACTTTTGACTTTCTAGACGCCGTTGACTGGTCTGGCGAGTCCATGTAAGAACGCTCCATATTTAGGGCTCATCCTGAACAGGGGTGGGCCCGGACGCTTTCGGGCTATAAGGTACATCGCCATGGATTCTGCGCGCTAAAAGATATTATCTCATTATTCTATCAAAAGAAGGAAACCCATCACCCGACAGAGAATCTTCGCTCTAGGAGGGACAATCTGGTGTTGGGCTATGCTCGTTCCATAGGACGTTACGGAAGTGCCCTAATATTATTATACCTATGTGCCTTTTGGTGGGCCGATGGGATTAGTGTTCTCATTCTCCACTCTTCTTCGGCGATGACTTTGAGCTTAGTCATCCTCACTTTGGCTCTTTGTCTACGGATCATTTGGTTCCGGGGCCGCCTCTCGCTGGTCATGTCGCTCGCCGCCCTCTCGGGACTGACAGTCGCATGGCATCCCTTAGTTGCCCTAATCTCCCTGTCGATGGCAGCACTGACTGTAATTTTTCTCCCTCACCTCTATCAACCCCAAAATACCGTGACGCTAGGCCGGCATCGGTTCATCCGATGGCCCATTCGCTTGGCCACTAATGATCGATTTCTACACTTTCATGTGCTGGGTCCGACGGGATCCGGGAAATCCTCGTCGGTTCTCATGCCTCTCATTCGGCAGGACTTACACCATGGACACGGTCTCGTCCTAATGGAGCCCAAAGGAGACCTAGCTCAAACCGTCTATCATGAAGCACGTGCGAAAGGACGGAACATTATCTGGTTCGATCCTTCCGATTCCGATTGCCCGCATTACAATCCCATTTCAAGCCCTGCGGATGTGGCTGCAGAAGGTCTCGCATGGGCCCTGAACCAACTCAGCAGTACGGGCCATCCCTATTACGAAATTACCGCACGCGTCCAACTACTCTACGCCGTTCGTGCCATAAAGAGTCATCATGATGAGTCAGCCGACTTAGGAAAATTGCTCCATTTTCTTCGCGACGACCATTATCAGCGTCAATTAGTTCAACAATGTGGTGACTTGTCTGTGCAAGAATATTTTGAGGAACAATGGCATCGGAAAGGTGGTGCGTCCCGTGAGGATCGCCAGGGTCTCATCAACAGACTAGAACTTTTGTGGGCCAATCCGGCAGTCCAACGGACGCTTTCGGCGCCTACCGACTTTACTTGGGATACGGTGCTGCAAGACGGATGGGTAGTTATTTGTCCTTTGTCATTAGCACAGCTCGGGGAGTCGGCACGAGCTCTAGGAAATTTGCTCTGGCATGGTCTAGCTCAAGCTACCTACCGCCGAAAAATTGCTCCCCATCAAAAGCCCGTGTTCCTTTATTTAGACGAATTCCACCAGTGGGTAGCCGACGACCTCAGTGATTTTTTAGCTCTGGCACGCGGGTACTCGATGGGCCTCGTTTTAGCGCATCAAGATATGGGACAATTATCAGTCCCATTGCAAGAAGCCCTCACTGCCAATGCGCGCCAACGTATCATTCTTGCCGGAACAGCGGCCGAAGATGTCGAACGATTTGCTAAAGAAGCGTTGCCGTATACTTGGGAGGACTCGGTGCGCTATCTACGGCGCGGCCAAGGTATCATTCAAGTCACTCGCGAGGGCCGTCTTTGCCCTCCGCAACTAGCCCGCCTCCTCTATCACTCACTCGTTCATGAGGAGCCCTCATGAACCGCACCATGAAGAGCGTACTACACTCCACCGGGTACTTGAGTGAATCTCAGCTGATGAAATTTTATCAGCTTTCACCCCAGGATATCATGCTAGATAAAGATACCTTGTGGTACCACAAGGCCTTATGGACGAAACAGTACTTCCACAAGGGAAAACACCCCAACCACCGTGCGCTCTGCACAGAAACCTACTACGCTTGGGCCCCCTACCTTGACCAGTGGACACTTGAGGACCACCATGATACCCAGGTGCGTCCTGATGCCCTTATTAGGATTTCAGGTCAACCGCGTCTCATTGCGCTGGAAATCGATACTGGCAAAGAAACGGCTCGACAGTGGAGCGAGAAGCTCTCCCTGTACTATGCCTCTCCACGAGAGTGGCACATATTGGTCGTCGCCGATGGAAAGGCCCTTCGTTTGTCCCGCTTACGATTATGGTTAGAAGCCTCTCCACGCCCCTGGACTTTGGTGCCGCGAACCGATCTTACACTGGCACCTCCTACCCAGTGGCAAAGTCCGAAGACTTCTGATCCGGCCCCTGCATCCACGCCCTCCATACATGTCGAGTATTGGTTAAACAATGTACAAGTTGATGCTCCCATAGCGCACCAGTTACTAGCTACAGGCCGCGTCAGACATCATGGTGAAGAGTACCGACATCGTACTCTCATCTATCATCTCATCCCGATGAAACCGATCAATCGATGGAGAAAGCTACGACGCCGATTCCCCGCGTCCACCAATACACACCATCAATCAACGTGAAATCATTATGTCACTTGCCTTGATAATCGCATGAACCTCCGTGCCCACTTCCAATTGAAGGCGATCGACAGAATCGCACGTGATGGTGGCGACCAGGGCTTGGCCTGCACAATCCACAATTACCTCAGCGACAACGGCGCCTTTGCGGATCGTCTGAATTTTGCCTGAGATTTGATTCCTGGCCGAAAGTCCGGATAGTCTTGCGTGTTCAGTGAGCATGAAATCACCCCTTGAACTAAAAAGTCCCCGACAAGGCCTTGTTATATTCACTGTAAAGACGTCCTCGTTCCATCCCCAGCATCTGGCTCAACCATTCCAGCCATTCCCCCGTAACGACTCTTTCAGAAGACAACACCATCAAAAACGCCTCTCCTGATGCCCCATTCCCCGCTTATGCCTTCTTGAAACGGCTGAACGACGCCATCGCTATTGATGCCTTCTCCTCACCTCGATGCACTGAAAGAGGCTTCGCGCGGCCTCTTCCGGATCTTCTGCAGACATGACCGCTGAAATCACCGCTAATCCATCAGCCCCTGCGTCAAGTACCCGCTCGGCATTGGCCATACTAATCCCTCCAATCGCCACCAACGGAATGCTACGGAGCGCGGATGTCAACGTACGAAGTCCGGTCAGACCCACAATGTCAGCATCGTTTTTGGATGCACTCGCAAATATCGCCCCGATACCAAGGTAGTCGGAACCGTCCCTAATGGCCTTTTGAGCCTCATCCAATGTTCTTGTAGACACACCAATGATTTTGTCCCCTAAGAGGCCTCGCGCATCTTTGAGAGGCATATCATCTTGACCGATGTGAACCCCATCGGCCTCGGTCACAAGCGCTACATCGACACGATCGTTCACCAGGTAAAGGGCCCGATATTTTATGGTCAGTGTGCGAAGTTGTCGTCCTAATTCAATCAGCGACCGACCATGGTCTCGCTTGCGGCGCAGTTGAATGGCACCTGCACCTCCTCGCAGTGCTGCCTCACAGGACCTTAAAAGAGCGTCTCGGTCTTCCCGCTCATCCGTAATCACATAAAGTGCCAATCGCTGTCTCAAACTTTTCATGGCTAGCTATCTCTCCATTCGATGTGTGCCCTCCGGTTGACCTCATCTGGATCCAACCAATACAGCGCGTCGAAAAGTTGTGGGAGAAAGGTTCCAGGGCCATGAGCGCTCTCGGCAGCTATTTCTGCCGCCACGTTAAAGCACGTGATGGCAGCAACGCAAGCGTCCGTGTAGGTCGCCCCTACATCGCGCTTGGCGATGGCTAAAAACGCCCCGATCACGCCGGTCAACATGCACCCCGATCCGGTGATACGTGAAAGCCAGTCATGTCCATTCTTGAGCGTCCAGAATGTTTCTCCATCCGTCACGAAATCTGAACTGCCAGTCGCGACCACCACGCCCTGATGCTGACGGGCATAGTGGCGCATCCGTTCTTTTAGGTGTGGTCCGACCGACTGCGCATCCACTCCATTTACCGCTCCGCCGGCCCCAGTCATTTGACCGATCTCGCTAACATTCCCCTTGAGTGCCGCGAGATGCACCTCTGAGGTGACATGTGCCGCCGCGGTCACTCGATAAGGCGTCGCGCCTACTCCAACCGGGTCAAACACCACCGGAATTCCCGCTTTTTGCGCTGCATTTCCT